>NZ_JBMGQR010000010.1:0-91612 GCF_049059935.1 Solicola agrisoli
TGTCGGACATGCCCAGGGTGCTGGTGCCCACGGCGAGCGCCAGGACGCCCACCGCGGCGGGCACGAGCCAGGGACGCAGCTCGGGCAGGTCCGCCGCCACGCGCACGACCTGCAGGCCGAGCACGGCCAGCGCGGCGACGCGCAGCGGGAGCATGTGCTGGACGCGCGAGTACACGCGCGAGCGCAGCAGCAGCGCGACGCCCACGCTGAGCGCGAGGTAGCGGTCCCAGGGGTTCTGCGTCGAGAAGGTGAGCGGGACGCAGGCCGCGGCGGTCACGAGGCTGATGCCGACGAGGGTGCCGACCAGCACCGCGTTGCTGTCGCGGTAGCGCCGCGACAGCGCCGCGTGCGTCATCTGGCCCGAGTGCCGCACCCGGTAGTCCGCGCTCGCCAGGCCGCCGACCGACAACGACAGCCGCGGCACCACGCCCGTGGCCAGCAGCGCCGCGACGGGGACCACCCGGTAGACCTGCTCGACGTCGACGCTGGACAGCTCGATGACGCCCACCGCCACGGCCGTGACGAGCAGCACGACGCCGGCGGCCAGGTGGCCCATCGCCGCGGGCGTGAGGAGGCGGGCGGCTCCGGCGGTGAGCACGACCGCGACCCCGGCGACGAGGATCGTGACGCGTGGGTCGAGGCCCAGCACGTCCCCCACGGCGTCGCCCGCGAGGTAGGCCCAGCCCATCGCGACGGCGGCGGCCAGCTGCGAGGTCCAGGGCCGGGCGAACGCGGCGCCCCACGCGGTCAGGCCGAGCAGGCCCGCGAGGCCGACGACCACCGTGACGACCAGCGACGCGTCGTCGAGGTCGAGCAACGAGCGGTCGAGGAGCACGGCCAGGCCGAGGACCAGCAGGGTCAGCGCCGACGACGCGACGGCGAACGTGACCGTGGAGGCGGAGGTCCACCCGCCCCCGGCGGCGTCGGCGTCGTCCTCGACGACGTCGCGGACGTCCTCGACCAGCGCCGGCCGCACGTCGGCCGAACGGCCCCGCAGCTCGAGCACGTCGCCGTCGACGACGCCGGCGTCGGCGAGCGTCTGGCCCAGCCCGAGGCTCTGCCCGCCCAGGCGTGCGAGCGTCCAGCTCTGGCGGTCGCCACCGGTCTCGTCGACCGCGCAGAAACGGAGCACCTGCGCCATGACGTCGGCCACCGGCAGGGCGCTCGGGAGCGCGAGGTCGACCTTGCGCTCGGACGCGACGACGGTGACGCGGCTGTAGGTCGTGAGCACGGATCCCCCTCGCTCAGCACGGCGGACGCCCCGAGTCGGGGCGTCCGGATGACCACAGGTCGCGCCGAGCATATCGTTGGCCGCGCGCACGGGTGCGCCGACGACGAACACGGGGGTCCTTCGATGACGACGACGCTGGTCCGACGACCTCCGCGCACGCAGCCGCCGCCGCTCGAGGTCACCGACCTGTCCATCGTCGACCCGCCGGCGCGCTCGGAGAAGAGCGGCGGCATCGCCGGGCTCGGCATGATCATGATGCCGGTGATGGCCGGCGTCGGGTCGCTGACCGTCGCGATCACCAACCGCCGCAGCCCCATCCTGGTGATCGCCGCCGTGATGTTCATGGTGGGCGCGCTGGCCGTCGGCATCCTCATGGTGGTGAGCCAGCGCTCGGGCGCCAAGCGCGCCGAGCGCGAGGGCCGCGAGCGCTACCTCGACTACGTCGAGCAGCTGCGGCACGCGGTCCGCGCCCAGATCGCGGCGCAGCGGGCCGAGCAGGCGTGGCGCCACCCGCACCCGCGCGAGCTGATCGACCTCGCCCGCGACCCCGCACGACGCTGGGAGCGGCGGGCCCAGCACGGCGACTTCCTGGCGCTGCGCCTCGGCACCGGCACGGTGCCACTGGTCTCGGGGCTGCGCCTGGACGCCGACACCGGTCCGCTCAACACCTTCGACCCCGTCTGCCTGGAGTCGGCCAAGGAGCTGCAGTCGCGGTACGCCAGCCTCAGCGACCAGCCCATCACCCTCGACCTCAAGCCCGTCAGCCACCTGAGCCTGGCCGGCGACCCGCGTCTGGGACGCGCGGTCGCCTCGTCGCTCGTGGCCCAGCTGGCGACGCTCCACAGCCCGCTGGACCTCAAGATCGCGCTCGTGCGCCCCGACGCCGCCGCCGCGGACTGGGACTGGGTCAAGTGGCTGCCGCACGTGCAGCACACGAGCGCGCTCGACGGCGACCTCACCGCACGTCTGGTCGCCGGGTCCGTCGCCGGCATGCAGGAGCTGCTCGCCGAGGAGCTCGAGGCGCGCCTGGACCGCCGGCAGCGCTCCCGCGGCTCCGACCCCGCCCCGCAGCAGCACCTCGTGGTGGTGGTCGACGCCGACGGCCTCGTCGGACCCCACCAGCTGGAGGCGCCCGACGCGTCCACGTCGCTGGCCTCGCTCGGCATCCACGTCGTCACCATCGCGCCGACGCCCCGCGAGGAGCCCGAGTCCCTCGACGACCGCCTGATGCTGCGGCCCGACGGCTCGGCCGTGCTGGCCTCGCGGCCCGATCCGTTCACCCTCGACCAGGTCGACCCCGGCGTCGCGGTCGTCGTCTCCCGCCAGCTGGCGCCCCTGCGGCTCACCGCCGAGGACGACGACGGCGAGGGTCTCGAGCAGACCGTCGGCCTGCCCGAGGTCCTCGGCGTCCCCGACGCCGCCCGCCTGCCGCTCGGCACCACCTGGCGCGCCCGTCCGCTGCGCGAGCTGCTCCGCGTCCCGATCGGCGTGGGCACCGACGGCCGCGTCGTCTCGCTCGACCTCAAGGAGTCCGCGCACGGCGGCATGGGCCCGCACGGCCTCGTCGTCGGGGCCACCGGCTCGGGCAAGTCCGAGATGCTGCGCACCCTCGTCAGCTCGCTGCTCATCGGTCACGGTCCCGACCGGCTGGCGCTCATGCTGGTGGACTTCAAGGGCGGTGCGACGTTCGCGGCGATGGAGGGCATCCCGCACATGGCCGGGATGATCACCAACCTCCAGGACGACCTCACCCTCGTCGACCGCATGCGCGACGCGCTGTACGGCGAGATGCAGCGTCGCCAGGAGGTGCTGAAGAAGGCGGGCAACCTGCCCAACGTCACCACCTACCAGGACCGCATCGACGCCGGCGAGGACCTCGAGCCGCTCCCCCACCTGCTCGTCATCGTCGACGAGTTCTCCGAGCTGCTCACCGCCAAGCCCGACTTCGCCGAGCTGTTCGTGGCCATCGGCCGGATCGGCCGCTCCATCGGCGTGCACCTGCTGCTGGCCAGCCAGAAGCTCGAGACCGGCAAGATCCGCGGCCTGGAGTCGCACCTGTCGTACCGGATCGGCCTGCGCACGTTCTCCGAGGGCGAGAGCCGTGACGCCATCGGCGTGCCCGACGCCTACCACCTGCCGCCCGAGCCGGGCGCGGGCTACCTGAAGGTCGACACCACCGTCTTCGAGCGGTTCAAGGCCGCACTCGTCTCGGCGCCGTACACCGCGCCGAGCGACGGCCCCCGCACCACCGTGCCGGTCGTCCCCTACGTGGCCGGCAACGGCCTCGGCCGGTGGATCGCCCAGCAGAGCGCCGCCGCCGGCACCGACGCCGAGCCCAGCGGCGACGCGGGCGGGACGTCGGTGCTCGACCTGATCTGCGACCAGCTGCGCTCCACGGGAGCCGCGGCGGTGCGTCCGGTCTGGCTGGAGCCGCTGCCGCGCTCGCTGCCCCTCGGCGAGCTCCTCGAGCTGCTGCCCGAGCCCACCCCGACCGCGGTGCACGCGCCGCTCGGCCTGGTCGACGACGCCGGCAAGCAGGCGCAGTTCCCGCTGTCGTGGGACTTCACCGGCGGCGGGTCGAACCTGGTGGTCGCCGGCTCGCCCGCCAGCGGAAAGAGCGTGCTGCTGGCCACGATGATGGGCGGGCTGTCGCTGCGGCACGCACCGGGCGACGTCGTCTTCTACTGCATCGACTACGGCGGCGGGCTGCTGCAGGGCCTGGCCGACCTCCCCCACGTCGCGTCTGTCGTCACGCGCGTCGACCCCGAGCGCATCCAGCGCACCATCAACGACGTCGTCGGGATCCTCAACGGCCGCGAGGACCTCTTCCGCGAGCACGGCCTGACCTCGATGCGTCAGCTCCGCCAGGCCCGCGCGGACGGCACGGTGCCGCGCGACGTCCCGGCCGACGTGTTCCTCGTGGTCGACGGCTGGGGCACCTTCCGCGACGAGCACGACCACCTCGAGAACACCATCTCCGACGTCGCCGCGCGCGGGCAGAACTACGGCGTGCACGTCGTGCTGTCGGTGACGCAGGGCATGCAGATCCGGATGCGGATGCAGGCCGCGTTCGGCGGACGGGTGGAGCTGCGGCTCACCGACGCCTTCGACTCCGAGTTCGACCGCAAGCTGATGGAGCAGGTGCCCAAGGACGTCCCGGGTCGCGGCCTGACCGACGTCGCGGGAGACCACCTGTTCCAGACCGCGCTGCCCTCGCTCGAGGCGCAGCCCGAGGGCGCGGACGCCTCGGCCGGCGTCCCGGCCCTGGTCGCGGCCGTCACCGAGCGCTGGGGCGACCAGCGCGTCGCGCGCGTGCGCACCCTGCCCGAGCTGGTGCGGGTCGGCGACCTGCCGGTGCCCGAGCCCGGTGACGACCTCGTCGCGGTGGGCCTGTCCGAGCTCAACCTCGGGCCGGCGGCGGTCAACCTGTTCGGTTCCTCCCCGCACCTACTGGTGCTGGGCGACGGCGAGACCGGCAAGACCAACCTGCTCAAGCTGCTCGCCCGCGGCCTGATGAAGTCCCGGACCCCCCAGGAGATCGGGTTCCTCCTCGTCGACACCCGACGCAGCCTGCTCGACGTGGTGCCCGAGGAGTACCTGCTCGGCTACGCCACCACCGCCGAGGAGGCGGCCCAGGGTGCCGGCGAGATCGCCGCCGCGGTCCGCGAGCGCATCCCCGGCCGCGACGTCACGGCCGAGCAGCTGCGCAACCGCTCGTGGTGGAAGGGCCTGGACGTCGTGGTCCTCGTCGACGACCTGGACCTCGTCGTCACCAGCGCCGGCAACCCGCTGGCACCGTTCACCGACCTGGTCCCCCAGGGACGCGACCTCGGCTTCCACCTGGTGATGTCGCGGCGCGTCGGCGGCATGTCGCGTGCGCTCTACGAGCCGCTGGTCCAGCGGCTGGCCGACGTCGGCACACCGGGCTTCATGTTCTCCGGCGACCGCTCCGAGGGCCGCATCCTCAACAACGTCGCGCCCACGCGGCTGTCCCACGGGCGGGCGTTCTACGTGCCGCGGGGCGGCGGGGCCAGCCAGGTCCAGGTGGCCCTGGACGACCGCGACGCCTGACGCCCGCCACCTGGACGCACGACGAGCCGGGGCCGCCCACCTGCTGGTGGGCGGCCCCGGCTCGTCGTGCGTCGTCGGCCGCTACTGCGCGGTGATCGGCCGGGTGAGCATCGGGGGCGGCGTCATCTCCGTGCGGGCGTAGGGCCCGGCGGTGACGTCGACCTCGGCCTGACCGTCGGACTCGACGCCGGTGACCGCCGTCTGCTGCACCTGGGTGCCGGCGTTGCGCACCGAGGTGGGCAGGTTGTTCGCCGACGTCTGCCAGGTGCTGGTGTAGGTCTCGATCGCCGTGGTCAGCCCGGCGTGGTGCACCGCGCCGCCACCGCTCTCGAGGGCGTTCAGGAAGGCGGTCTTGGCCGAGGTGGCCTGGGACTCCAGGTCACCCAACGATCCGCCGGCCTGGTGGAGCGCGTCGGGGTTCATGCCCCAGTCGTCCTGCCCTGCCATGGTCTACACCTCCTCCTCGCGTCGTCGGGTCGCTCAGGCGTTGTTGCCCAGGTGGGCGGCCATCTTGCGGCCACCGGCGCGCATGGTCTCGGTGGCGTTGCCGAGGCCGACGCGCTGGCTGTCGGTGGAGGCGATGTGCTCGTCGAGGTACTCCTCGAACTTCGCGCGGATCGCGGCGACCTGCTCGGTGCCGACGCCGTCGCCGAGGTTGGCCACCATCGTGTTGAACTGCGCGCGGGCCTCCTCCTTGAAGCCCTCGGCCTGACCGCGGTAGGTCTGGATGTCGGCGCCGCCCTGGTCCATCGCGCCGCCGTTGGCGCGGAGGTTTGCCTGTGCCATGGTCGTTCTCCTTCTGTCCGGTGCGTCTGGGTCTGTCAGGCGTGGATGGTCTTGGTGACGAGCGAGTTGGTGGTCTCGTTCGTGCTGACCGCCGTGTTCTGGTCGGCGTCGGCCTGCTCGTCGGCCTGGAAGGCCGCCTTCTCACCGAGGACGGCCTGCAGGGCCAGCTCACCGAGTCGCTTGCCGACCTCGGTGGCGCCCATCGCGTTGGAGGTGGCGGCCCGGGTGAAGGCGGCGCCGCCGCGTCCGGTGAACTGCGAGCGCATCGAGTCCATCCGGCCGGCGTGGTTCTTGGTGGCCTGGAAGTGCTGGTCGCTGGCGTCGCCCTGGCCCTTGGCAGCCTTGGACTGGACGCCGACCTGGTCCAGGTTCACGATGTCGTTCATCGGTGTCTCCGTTTCGTCGGGAGCTCCGGGGCCCCTCGGGTGGGTACGACACGACTGTAGGACTCGAGGGGGTCACGGTGTCGGCGGACGGCGGTCGGCGCGTTCTGCCACCGCTCCCGGCCCGGCAACTGGCACCATCGGGCCCATGACGTCCCACGACCCGTCCGCCACGGCCGAGCCCTCCGACACCCCCCGGTACCGCGAGCTGCTGGTGCTCGACGACGCCGAGGTCGAGGTGCTCGACGGACCCGGGGCGCGACGGATCGCCCCGCTGCCCAGCCGCGGGGAGGACCCCGAGGTCTGGCAGGCCCGCACCCAGGTCGCCGCCCAGCGCGTCGTCGACCAGGGATGGGCCGAGAGGACCGACGACGCCCTCGCCCCGGTCGGGCACGCGGCCGCCGTCCTCGCCGCCCGGTTCTCCTGGACGACCGTCCTGGTCGTCGAGCAGCACACCGGCGGGTACCGCGACTACCTGGTGGCCTACCTGCGCGCCGACCGCAAGGCGCTGCTGGAGTCGGTGTCGCAGGCCGGAGCGCACCGGTTCCTCGCCACGACCGCCGAGGTCGCGCTGGAGGAGGTGGCCCGGTTCCTGATGCCCGTCGACGGCGGGCAGGACGGCACCGGCACCGACGTCGACTCGCCTCGCGAGACGTGGACGCCGCAGGAGTGGGAGCGCCAGGGGGCCGCGCCCACGGTCGGCGCCGTCATGGTCTCGGCCCTGGTCGCGACGAGGAACCACCTCGCCACCGGCGACGACTCCACCGTCGACCAGCGGCGGACGTCGGTCTTCGTGCTGCCCGACCGCACGGTCGTCGCCACGGGGACGCCTGACGGCGACCTGTCCGTCGGCACCACCACCCGGGCCTCGCTCGTGGCGGAGATCGCGTCGATGACCCACCTCGCGGACGAGGAGGCCTGACGTGGCACCGATGCTGGACGCCCGGCTGGTCGAGCTGCTCGCCGAGGGTGCCGACCGCGTCGTCTTCGGGCTGCTCACCGACGAGGAGGCGCACACCGTCGACCACGGCCTGCCGCTGGACTTCGTCGTCTCGCCGTTCCTGGACGCGCACCCCGGTGTCGACCCGGGGTTCGTCCGCGAGGTGGGAGGGCGCAGCCTGCTCGCGCGCGGCCTGGTGAACCCCCGCGAGGGCGCCGACGGCCAGGTCGAGTCCGAGCTGACGCCCGAGCTGGAGATCCTCGTCCGCAGCAGGCGCGAGGGCGTCGGCCTGCTGCGTGCCCGCGAGCCCGAACCGCCGTACGGCGCCGCACGCACGTTCGTCCTGCGCGCCGCCCACGGCGGCTTCGAGGAGGACGTCAACACCCTCGGGCTGCACTACGTCTCGGCGTGCACCTACGCGACCGGCGCGCGCCGGCTCGCCGAGTGGTGCGTCGACGGGTCGGCCACGACCGTCGCCCGCGGGGCTCGCGACCGCGTCGCCCCCGACCGCTGGGCGGCATGGGTGCACGACGAGCTCGGGCCCTCGGCCCGCACCACCTGCATCGACGTGCTGGCGCCTCCCGAGCCGGGGCTCCCGCCGTCCCACGAGGTCGTCCTCGTCGCGCAGGCGGGGGCCCTCGCGGTCGCCGCCCGCGACGCCGACGGCTCCGCGCTCCACGTGGCCCAGGTCGACCAGGCCGCCCTGGGGTCGCTGCTGCTGGAGCGCGTGGGGGCGGCGCTCGGACCCGCGGTCGTGACCCCCGCGGCGCCTAGTCTCTGACGCAGGAGGCCCACCCGCATGTCGCTTTTCGCCAAGTACGAAGCCGATCCCGCCACCGTCCGCGCCGCGGGCGACGAGGCGGTCGCCCAGGACGCCTCGTTCCGGTCGGCCGGCGACCTCGCCGTCCAGCGCGCCCAGCGGGCCGCGAGCGAGACGTCCGGCCTGCTGCCCGCCGAGACGTCGGAGGTGGCGAACCCCGTGCAGGCCGAGGCCTACTCGCTCGGTGCCGCCGCGCTCCTCGTCGGCGGGTGCCTGCGCACGTTCGCCGACTCGATCGACACCTACAACCAGGGCGTGGCCGGCCTCAACACCCGCTGGGACGAGGCCGTCGCGTCCGACTTCGGGGTGGCCTCCGACGCCGGCGCCGAGCCCGACATGACCGACGCCGAGCGCCAGACCGCGCACTCGGGCGCGGTCAGCGCGGCCCGCGAGGCGCTCCGTACCGAGCTGACCGGCCTGGAGAAGGACCTCAAGACCGAGCTCGACGAGTCCGGCGACGACGCCGCGTCCAACCTCGGCAAGGGCCCGAACGCGGAGACCCTGTCGTACTACGGCATGGCCGGCGCCCTGCCCGTCAGCGCGCTGGGCGCCCACCTGAGCCTCAGCACCGCCGAGCTGCAGAAGCTCGTCGACTTCGGCAAGCAGGCCATCAAGATGGGGACGGTGGGCAAGCGGGCCCGCGAGATCTTCCACATGATCGCCCAGACCGACCTCAAGGAGGCGGCCAAGCTGATCGACGAGGACTGGAACCGGCTCCTCCAGCGGTCCACCTGGACCGGGGCGAACCCGTTGAAGACCTGGATCCAGGACCACTCCGACTTCATGACCCGCTCGGCCGCCGCGATGGACGACGCGGCCGACGCGCGACTCATGCGGCTGTCGAACATGATCTACGACGGCTCCAAGCTGTCGAAGATCAGCGGCCCGCTGGCGATCGTGGGCGGTGGGCTGCAGATCTACGACACCATCGCCAACTGGGACGAGATGAGCGTCAAGGACCGCACCCTCAACCTCGCGGGCGGCGGCACGAGCGTCGTCGCCGGTCTCGGCACCGCCGCGATGATGGCCGGCTTCGCCATCCCGGTCGCGGGCCAGGTGGCGCTCGTCGGCGTCGGGCTGGTGAGCGCGGGCATCGCGATCTACCAGAACTGGGACACCATCACCGACGTCGCCGGCGACCTCGCCAACGGCGTCAAGGACTTCGTCACCGACCCGGGCCAGGCGCTCAGCGACGCCGGCGACGCCATCGAGGACGGCCTGGACAAGGTCGGGGACGGCCTCAAGGGCGCTGCCGAGGGCGTCGGCGACTTCTTCGGCTTCTGAGCCGCCGGTAGCATCGACGCACCCGACCCCGGAGGTCCGACCATCAGGCGCCGACTCCCCGCCGAGCTGGGCCGACGGCTCGCGACGCACCGTCCCGTCCCCTGGTGGGTCCAGGTCGGGCTGCCCCTGGTCCCGGCGCTGGTGGTCGCGCTCCCGGTCGCCGCGCTCGGGGCCGAGTGGTGGTACGTCCCGCTGCTGGTGCTCCTCGGAACCTGGCTCCTGGCGGCGGCCGTCCTCAGCGAGATCCTGCTGCTGCGCCACCACGTGCACGAGCACGGCATCGTGAGCCAGTCGGTCTGGCCCTACCCGCGGCGGGTCGTCCCCTTCTACTCCGTCGACCCCGCGTCGCTGCGCATGGCGGGCTACCACCGCGCGGACGGCACCTGGAAGGACAGCCGCAACCCGCGGTTCCGCGAGGTACCGGGCGTGCCCACGCTGCGGATGGTCGGGCTGCGGCCGGACCGTGCCACCGCCCTCGCGCGTGGCACGGCCACCTGGAACAGCGCGCCGTACGTCGAGCGGATCCTCGGCACGACGCGTCACGGGCAGCAGGAGGTCGAGCCCGTCGAGTGGGTGCTGGCCTGGCGCGACGGCGGCGACGACGTCGGGTGGCTGCGCGGTCTGGTGGTCGAGAGCAAGCGGGTCGGCCACATGTGAGGTCGGCTACCGTGCACCCATGAGCTCTCGGCCCACGGCCCACGCCCGCCGCAGCGTGCTGGTGACGTCGCTCCTGGTGACCCTCGGCGCGGTGGTCCTCTTCGGCGCGCTCGTCGCCGCCTCGCTCGGCGGGGTCAGCGGTCCGGCCATCGACGTGACCTCGCTCGTCGGCGTCGTCGTCCTCCTCGTCGCGCACCTGTGGGCCTCGCGCTCACGCTGGCTCGCCTCGATCGCCCTCGTCGTGCTGCCGGCGCTCGCCCTGTTCGCCGCCCCGGCCGTCGCCTCGCGCGACGGCGAGACGCCCGTCGCGGTCGGCGCGCTCGTCGTCGGGGCCGTCCTCACGCTGGCCTCGACCTCGGTCGCGGTGTGGGTCGGCAACCGGTGGGGGCCGTCGGGCCCGATGGGGGACATCAACCTCGGGGTCTGAGCGAGCCTCAGGCGAGGTCGTTGAGGGTGATCTCGACCGACCGCGCCGACGCCACGGCGTCGACCAGCACCCGGTGGCGGGGGTCGGGGACGTCGAGGTGGCGGGGCAGCACGTCGACGGACGTGCGCATCTCGTCGACCACCTGACGCACCAGGGCGCGGTCTCCCCCGCCGACGACGGCGAGGCCGTCGGCGCCGGCGAACAGCCGGTCGGCGTGACCGGCACAGGCCTGCACCAGCTCGTCGGCCTGGTTGGCCCGGCGACGGGCGTACCGCTGCTGGCTCCAGCCGCCGGCCTTGGTCTGCCCCTGGACGTAGCGGGTGCCGGACTTGTGGGCCGTCAGCGCGCCGTCGTCGACGAGCCCGACCGCGTAGCCGCCTCGGCGCACGAGCAGGAGGCCGAACCGGCTGGGGACCGGCGCCTCGTCGAGGCGGGCCTCGGCGCCGTCGGCGGCGGTCAGCGTCACCGACGTGCCGCGCTCCGTGCGCGCCACCTCGCCGTGGCGGGCCGCGAACCGCTCGACCCAGCCGGGCAGACGCACGACGGGCACCAGCACGGTGCGCGTGCCGGTGCCCGTCATGGGTGTCGTGGAGGCCGGGACCTCAGACGTTGAAGCCGAGGGCGCGGAGCATCTCGCGACCGTCGTCGGTGATCTTGTCCGGGCCCCACGGCGGCATCCAGACCCAGTTGATCCGGAAGTCGTTCACGACGCCCTCGAGGCTCTGGCGCGTCTGGTCCTCGATGACGTCGGTCAGCGGGCAGGCCGCGGACGTGAGCGTCATGTCGATGACGGCGTTGTTGTCGGCGTCGACGTGCGCGCCGTAGACCAGGCCGAGGTCGACGACGTTGATGCCGAGCTCGGGGTCGACGACGTCCTTCATCGCCTCGGTGACGTCCTCGACCGTCGGCGCACCCGGCTTGGGGGTGAGGTCGACGTCGGGCAGGTCGGTCGCGGTGGCGGTGGTCGTCTCGTCACTCATGCGTTCTCCTTGGTCTCGGCGGCCTGTGCGGTCGCGTCCTTCCAGGCCATCCACGGCAGCAGCGCGCACTTCACGCGTGCCGGGAACTTGGCGACGCCCGCGAAGGCGATGCCGTCCTCGAGCGTCTCCTCGTCGGGCTCCACGGTGCCACGGCCCTGCATCAGCCGCTGGAACTCCGCCTGCGTGGCGAGGGCGTCCTCGACGGGCCGCCCGACCACGAGGTCGTTCAGCACCGACGCGGACGCCTGGCTGATCGAGCAGCCCAGCGCGTCGTACGACACGTCGGACACGGTGCCGCCGTCGAGGTGCACGCGGAGCGTGATCTCGTCGCCGCAGGTGGGGTTGACGTGGTGGACCTCGGCCTCGAAGGGCTCGCGCAGGCCTGCCCCGTGGGGGCTCTTGTAGTGGTCCAGGATGATCTCCTGGTACAGCGCTTCCAGATCCATCGTGCTCACACCTTGAAGAAACGTCGGGTGCGCTCGATCCCATCCACCAGGGCGTCGATCTCCGCCTCGGTGGTGTACAGGTAGAACGACGCGCGGGTGGTGGACTGGACGCCGAACCGCAGGTGGGCCGGCTTGGCGCAGTGGTGGCCGGCGCGCACGGCGATGCCGAGCGAGTCGAGCACCTGGCTGACGTCGTGCGGGTGCACGCCGTCGACGGTGAAGCTGATCGCTCCCCCGCGCTCGACGGCCTCGGACGGCCCGACGACCCTGAGGCCCTCGACCGTCTGCAGGCCCTTCAGCGCGTAGGCGGTGATCGCCTGCTCGTGCGCGGCGACGTTCTCCATGCCGAGCGCGGTGAGGTAGTCCGCGGCCGCGCCCAGGCCGACGGCCTGCGCGATCGGCGGCGTGCCGGCCTCGAACCGCGACGGCGGCGCGGCGAACGTCGAGCGGTCCATCGTGACGGTCTCGATCATCTCGCCGCCACCGAGGAACGGCGGCAGCTGCGCCAGCAGGTCGTAGCGGCCCCAGAGCACGCCGATGCCGGTGGGCCCGACCATCTTGTGGCCGGTGAAGGCGACGAGGTCGGCGCCCAGCGCGGCGACGTCGACGGGGATCTGCGGCACGGCCTGCGACCCGTCGACGACGACGAGCGCGCCGACGGCGTGCGCGCGCTCGATGATCGGCGCCAGCGGGTTGATGGTGCCGAGCATGTTGGACACCCAGGTCACCGAGACGACCTTGGTGCGCTCGTTGACCAGCTCGTCGAGGTTGCTCAGGTCGAGCCGGCCCTCGTCGGTGACGCCGAACCAGCGCAGCGTCGCGCCGTTGCGGTCGCGCAGCAGCTGCCACGGCACGATGTTGGAGTGGTGCTCCATCTCGGTGATGACGATCTCGTCGCCGGCACCGATCGCGTGCTCACCCGTGGCGTCGCCGAGCACGCGGGCCACCAGGTTGAGCGCCTCGGAGGCGTTCTTGGTGAAGACCACCTCGTCGCGCGACGGGGCGCCGATGAAGGCCGCCACCTTGTCGCGGCCGGTCTCGAACGCCTCGGACGCCTCGGCGCCCAGCTGGTGCATCGCGCGGGCCACGTTGGCGTTGTGCAGCAGGTAGTGGTCGGCGATCGCGTCGACCACCTGCTGCGGCTTGTGCGACGTGTTGGCGCTGTCGAGGTACACCAGCGCCTTGTCGTCGGCCATGCGGCGGGCCAGGACCGGGAAGTCCTCCCGGACCTTGGCCACGTCGTAGCCGGTCTCCTGCCCCGCCACCAGCGTCATCAGACAGCCGCCGCCTTGGTGTACTTGTCGTAGCCGTTGGCCTCGAGCTCCTCGGCCAGCTCGGCGCCGCCCTGGTCGGCGACGCGGCCCGCGACGAAGACGTGGACGAAGTCGGGCTTGATGTAGCGCAGGATGCGCGTGTAGTGCGTGATCAGCAGGACGCCGCGGTCACCCTGCGCCGAGAAGCGGTTGACGCCCTCGGACACGATGCGCAGCGCGTCGATGTCGAGGCCGGAGTCGGTCTCGTCGAGCACCGCGAACTTGGGGTTGAGCAGCTCGAGCTGGACGATCTCGTGGCGCTTCTTCTCGCCGCCGGAGAACCCGTCGTTGACGCTGCGCTGCGCGAACTCCTTGTCCAGGTCCAGGCCCTCGAGCGCGACGTTGACGTCCTTGACCCAGGTGCGGAGCTTGGGGGCCTCGCCGTCGACGGCCGTCTTGGCCGCGCGCAGGAAGTTGGCCACCGAGACGCCCGGGATCTCGACCGGGTACTGCATCGCCAGGAACATGCCGGCGCGGGCGCGCTCGTCGACGCTCATGTCGAGCACGTCGACGCCGTCGAGGTGCACCGAGCCACCGGTCACGTTGTACTTCGGGTGGCCGGCGATGGAGTACGCCAGCGTCGACTTGCCCGAGCCGTTGGGGCCCATGATCGCGTGGGTCTCACCGGACTTCACGGTGAGGTCGACGCCCTTGAGGATCTCCTTGGGGCCGTCGTCGGTCCGGACCTCGACGTGCAGGTCCTTGATCTCCAGCGTGGACATGTAGCTCCTTCTTCTTCTTCGTCTCGTGAGTCAGAGCGAGGCGCCGGCGGGGTCCACCAGGACCGCGTCGCCGTCGACCTTGCAGGGATAGGTGGCGACCGGGGCGGTCGCGGGCAGGTTGAGCGCCTCGCCGGTGCGGACGTCGAAGCGCGAGCCGTGCAGGTAGCACTCGATCTCGCAGCCCTCGACGTCACCGTCGGACAGCGGCACCTCCGCGTGCGAGCACTCGTCGGCGACGGCGTAGACGTCGTCACCCGAGCGCACCAGCGCGATGTCGATGCCGTCGACCTCGATGCCGAGGGCCTTGCCCTCGGTCACCTCGGCCAGCGTGGCGGCCTGGACGAACGCCATCAGGGCGTCGTCCCTGCGTCGACCGGCGGCAGCGCGAGGTTGATGTTCTTGGCCAGCTCGGCCTCGACGGCCTGCAGCAGGCGCTCCTCGAGCTCGTGGACGCCGATCTTGCGGATCACGTCGTTGAAGAAGCCGTTGACGACGAGGCGACGCGCCTCGTCCTCGGGGATGCCGCGGCTCTGCAGGTAGAACAGGTGCTGGTCGTCGAAGCGGCCGGTGGTGCTGGCGTGGCCGGCACCGGCGATCTCGCCGGTCTCGATCTCCAGGTTCGGCACCGAGTCGGCGCGGGCGCCGTCGGTGAGCACGAGGTTGTCGTTGCTCTCGTACGTCTCGATGCCCTCGGCCGCCTTGCGGATGAGGACGTCGCCGATCCAGACCGTGCGGGCGTCCTGGCCCTGCAGCGCACCCTTGTACTCGACGTTGCTGACCGACTTGGGCCGGTTGTGGTCGACGAACAGGCGGTGCTCGAGGTGCTGGCCCGCGTCGGCGAAGTACAGCCCGAGCATCTGGGCGTCGCCGCCGCTGCTCTCGTACTCGACCGACACGTTGAGGCGCACCAGGTCGCCGCCGAACGAGACGGCGCCGTGCTTGTAGGTGGCGTCGCGACCGACCAGCGCGTGGTGGTGCGCGACGTGCACCGCGTCGTCGTCCCAGTCCTGGATCGACAGCAGCGTGAGGTTGGCGCCGTCGCCGACCTTGACCTCGACGTTGGCGGCCAGCGTGGCGCTGCCGACGTGGTCGAGCAGGATGGTGGCCTTCGCGAACGGCTTCACGTCGATGAACACGTGGCCGAAGCTCGCGCCCTCGACGCCCTCGCCGCGGACGTTGACCACCACGGGCTCGGCGACCTCGGCCTCGGCGGGCACCGTGATGACGGTGGCCTCGCCGAAGGAGGTCCAGGCCTGGGCGCTGATCCGGTCGCCGGGGGCGTAGACCGAGCCCAGGCGGGCGTCGTCGCGCCCGACCTGCTCGACCTGCACCGGGTCGGCCGCCTGGACGGACGCGACGATCTTGCCGTCGGCCGCGAACGAGCCGTCGTGCAGGCCGCGGAGGCGCTTGAGCGGGGTGAACCGCCAGACCTCCTCCAGGCCCTTGGGCACGTCGTGGTCGGCGAGGTCGAACGAGCCGACCGGGTGGAGGTGGGACGAGATCTGCCCGCCCACCTCCAGCGCGGCCTCGACGTTGTCGACGTGCACTTCCTCGGGGGTCGTCGTCACCCGACGGCTCCTTCCATCTGCAGCTCGATGAGGCGGTTGAGCTCGAGGGCGTACTCCATCGGCAGCTCGCGCGCGATGGGCTCGACGAAGCCGCGGACGATCATGGCCATGGCCTCGTCCTCGTCCATGCCTCGGCTCATCAGGTAGAACAGCTGGTCGTCGCTGACCTTGGAGACCGTGGCCTCGTGGCCCAGCGACACGTCGTCCTCGCGGACGTCGACGTACGGGTAGGTGTCCGAGCGGCTGATCGTGTCGACCAGCAGCGCGTCGCACTTGACCGTGGAGGCCGAGTGCTCGGCGCCCTCGAGCACCTGCAGCAGGCCGCGGTAGGAGGTGCGGCCACCGCCGCGCGCGACCGACTTGGAGATGATCGAGCTCGACGTGTGCGGCGCGCAGTGCACCATCTTGGCGCCGGAGTCCTGGTGCTGGCCCTCGCCGGCGAACGCCAGCGACAGGGTCTCGCCGCGCGAGTGCTCGCCCATCAGGTAGATGGCCGGGTACTTCATCGTGACCTTGGAGCCGATGTTGCCGTCGACCCACTCCATCACGGCGCCCTCCTCGCAGGTGGCGCGCTTGGTGACGAGGTTGTAGACGTTGTTCGACCAGTTCTGGATCGTCGTGTAGCGGCAGCGGCCGCCCTTCTTCACGATGATCTCGACGACGGCCGAGTGCAGCGAGTCGGTCTTGTAGATCGGCGCGGTGCAGCCCTCGACGTAGTGGACCGACGCGTCCTCGTCGACGATGATCAGCGTCCGCTCGAACTGGCCCATGTTCTCGGTGTTGATCCGGAAGTAGGCCTGCAGCGGGATGTCGACGTGGACGCCCTTGGGCACGTAGATGAACGAGCCGCCGGACCAGACCGCCGTGTTGAGCGCGGAGAACTTGTTGTCGCCGATCGGGATGACGGTGGCGAAGTACTCGCGGAAGAGCTCGGGGTGCTCCTTGAGCGCCGTGTCGGTGTCGAGGAAGATGACGCCCTGCTCCTCGAGGTCCTCACGGATCTGGTGGTAGACGACCTCGGACTCGTACTGGGCCGCGACGCCGGAGACGAGGCGCTGCTTCTCGGCCTCGGGGATGCCCAGGCGGTCGTAGGTGTTCTTGATCTCCTCGGGGAGCTCCTCCCACGAGGTGGCCTGCTTCTCGGTGGAGCGCACGAAGTACTTGATGTTGTCGAAGTCGATCGTGTCGAGCTCGGCGCCCCAGGTGGGCATCGGCTTGCGACCGAAGAGCTTGTGGCCCTTCATGCGCATGTCGAGCATCCACTGCGGCTCGCTCTTGCGACCCGAGATGTCGGCGACGACCTCCTCGGAGAGACCGCGCTTGGCGCTGGCGCCGGCGACGTCGGTGTCGGACCAGCCGAAGTCGTATCGGTCCAGGCCCTCCAGCTCGGGGTTGGCCTGCTCGATCGCGTTGGGCTCGTTCGAGGTGGTGGTCATGAGGTCCTCTCCGGTGCAGTGGTGCTGAGGTTCGCAGGGACGTTCGTGGTGCAGACCCCGTCGCCGTGGGCGAGCGTGGCCAGTCGTTGGACGTGGCTGCCCAGCAGGCGCGAGAAGACCTCGGTCTCGGCCTCGCACAGCTGGGGGAACTCCGCGGCGACGTGCGCCACGGGGCAGTGGTGCTGGCACACCTGCTCGCCGCTGGGGGCGGTGCGGGTGGACGCGGCGTAGCCGTCGGCGGTGAGCGCCTGCGCCAGCACGGCGGTGCGCTCGGCCTCCGGGACGGCCTCGACCAGCGGGCGGTAGCGCGTCTCGAGGTCCGCGACACGGCGGCGGGCGAACGCCATGACGGCATCCTCGCCGGCGGTCTCGGACAGGAAGCGCAGCGCGTCGACGGCGAGGTCGTCGTAGGCCTGGTCGAACTGCTCGCGACCGGTGTCGGTGAGCAGGAAGACCTTGGCCGGACGGCCGCGCCCACGGGTGCCGGTGACGCGCTGGTCGCGGCTGGTGAGCACGCCCTCGTCGCTCATCTGGTCGAGGTGACGACGGACGGCCGCGGCCGTCAGCGTGAGTCGCTCGGCGAGCTGCGCCGCGGTGGACGGACCGTGCTCCAGGATGCTGGCCGCCACGCGCTCGCGCGTGGGTGCGTCGTCCAGGGACGACACCTCCGGCACGCGCATGTTTTTCACAACGCCAGTGTGCCGTTATTGATTCCGACGGACAACGAAGGTGAGGCTTACCGTCCCGGCCCCGCCGGGACGCTCACCCGTCGGCGGCGGTGACCCACGCAGCGTCGTCGCAGACGCCCGTCAGCTCGTACGACGTGCCACCCAGGGTGAACGAGTCGCCGAGGCCGACGCGGACCGGGTCGGGGCTCGGGTCACCGCCGGCTCCGGGCGCCCATCGGACGTACGCACCGTCCTCGCCGCCGTCGGTGGTCAGGTAGCTCACCCGGAGCTTGGTGCCGTCGTCGAGGCTGCCGTCGACGCCCTGCTGCACCCGCTGCCCGGAGGCGTCGCCCACGCAGCCGTCGGCACCTCCCCCGCCGGAGTCGCCGCCGGGCTGGTCGCCGCCCCCGCAGCCGGCCAGCAGCACCGTGGCGAGGACGGCGGCCGTGGCGGCCGTCGCACGCCTCATGCGTCCACCGGGTCGAGACGGACGCGCGTGCGGCCGGGCGTCGACATGTCGAGGTCGCCGACGGTCCAGCGGGCGTCGAGAGCGCGGACGCCGTCGCCCACCCCCACCCGGAAGCGCTCGTCGACGCCGTCGACCAGCACGCTGATGGTGACGAGGCCCTCGTCGCGGGCGGTGGTGGCGATGCCCAGGCGGCAGCGGTGGCCGTCGAGCTCGACGCGGGTGGGCACGCCCTGCCGCAGGTGCAGGCTCGCGGACGGATCGGAGGTCATGGCACCTTCCTACCGGTTGAGGGCGGCCGCGCCGCTGAAGTGGTCCTCGAACTCCTCGGGGCTCACGACGAGCTCGGGCTCCTCCTCGCCCCACGGGTTCACCAGGATCAGGTTGCCGTCGGAGTCGTACCCGCGCAGGTGGTAGGCGTGCAGGCCGTGGAAGCCCTCGCGGTCCCAGTCGTCGTCCTCGGTGGTGACGACGACGGGCCGGCCCTCCTCGTGGGCCTCCTGGACGTCCGAGGCGTCTGCCCCGAGGTCGTCGGCGTCGTGGCCCGTCATCAGCTGGGCGTCGGAGTCGGCCCAGCCGCCCTCGATGCCGCCGTACCCGTCCTCGCCGTCGCTGCCGTGCTGCGACGCCAGCGCGAACGCCTTCTCGTAGTAGCCGTTCCACAACGGGGTGTCGGAGTTCTCGCTGCCGTACTTGGGCTGGCCGTCCTCGTCGAGGGGCAGGTCGCGCGTGACGGTGACGCGGTGCGGGTTGCCGTCGTCGTCGTACATGGTGACCGCGATGGTGCCGTTGTCGTTCTCCTGGACGTGGTCGGTGACCCAGCTGTCGTCGCCCTCGGCGAGCGCACCGGTCTTGGCGAGCATCCAGCAGTCGCCGAGCGCGCCCTGGTCGACGCCGTCCGCGTCGGTCTGCGGGTTGCCGTCGGAGTCCTCGAACAGGTGCCGGTCCGCGGGCGGCGGACCCCACTCGGGGCTCTCGGCCGAGGGGTTCTCGTCCGACGCCTGGTCACCGTCGACGCCGCTGACGTCGGGGTTGATGCCCGGCCACAGACGGCTGAGGCGGTCGAGCAGCGCCTGGTCGGCTCCCGTCAGCACGACGGTGTTCAGGTCGATGTTGTCCCAGTGCTCGAGGCCGTGGTGGTTCCACAGGAACCCGCCCTCGTCGGTGTTCATCTCGTGCCAGCGCCGCAGCTCGTCGTCGGAGAACTGGGCCAGGACGAACTCGATGCCCGCGCCGTCGGGCCCCAGGCCCCGCATCGCCTCCAGCACGCGCTGCAGGTCGTCGCGGTTGCCGTTGACGCCGTAGTCGTCCTCGTCCAGGAGCCGGCGGAGCGCCTCCGACGCGTCCTCGACGGCGGCGGGGTCGACGTCCTCGGGGACGACGCCGTTGCGCTGCATCGCGGCGATCATGGCCGCGATGTCGACGTCCCCGGCGTCGAGGCCGGCCAGACCGAGCTCGGGCAGCATCAGGGCGCCCGCCTCGGCGAGCTCGCGCATCGTGGCCTCGTCGGGGCCGGCGTCGAGCATCGCGGCCTGGTCGTCGCCCTCGTCGTCGAGCGTGTCGGCCAGCACGGCCTCCTCGCGCTGCAGCTGGGCCACCAGCGCGGCCCGGGCCCCGGCCACGTCGTGCGTGTCGTCCACGCCCTCGGCCGGCTCCTCGACGCCGAAGCGCGAGCCCGCGGCGGCCTCGTAGCGGGCGTTGAGGTCGTCGACCCCGGTGTTGTAGCGGGTCACCGAGGACGCCCACAGGCGCATGACGCCGCCGGCGAGGACGCTGGCGTGCTGCAGCTCGGTGCAGGAGCCG
The DNA here is from genome assembly GCF_049059935.1 of Solicola agrisoli. Taxonomy (NCBI): domain Bacteria; kingdom Bacillati; phylum Actinomycetota; class Actinomycetes; order Propionibacteriales; family Nocardioidaceae; genus Solicola; species Solicola agrisoli. The sequence continues at coordinate 20,002 of NZ_JBMGQR010000010.1, forward strand.
ACGGCGGCGGGCGGTGGGGCCAGCAGCGTGGCCAGCAGGCCGTCGGTCTGCAGCGCGGCGGCGCGACCGCCGGCGCGCACGTCGACGCCGAGGCCCTGGAACGTCGTGCTCGTGCTGACCAGCCCGGCGGCGTCCAGCTCCAGCATCATCGGGACGGCGGGGTGGTGCGCGAACAGGCCTGCGGTGCTCATCGTCAGACGGTAGGACGGCAGGGGGTCACCGGAAGAAGGTCGCGCCCCCGGGCGGCTCGGGCGAGCGGGAGGAGTCGGCGTCGGTGAACGGACGGCCGCCGCCGAGCGCGTCGGCCACCTCGGTCCCGGCGAGCACCCGGTAGGGGAACGCCGACGACGCCGCGACGCGCCGCAGCGCCGCCTCGGGCAGCGGGCCGTCGCTCGCCGCGACGAGCAGGTTGCCGAACCTGCGGCCCTTCATCGTCGCCGGCTCGGCGCTGACGAGCACGTGCGGCAGGTGCTCGGACACCCCCGCCACGACGCGTCGGACGTACGGGAAGGGCAGCCGGTCGGTGACGTTGAGGAGCAGCACCCCGCCCGGCGCGAGCACCTCGGCGGCCTGCGTGAGCGCCTCGCGGGTGGTGAGGTCGGCCGGGACGCGGGCGCCGTCGAACGCGTCGACGACCACCGCGTCGGCGTATTCGGAGCGCATCTGCGCCAGCCCGGTGCGGCCGTCCTGCGGGCGCACCTTGATGCCCGAGCGTGCGGGCAGCGGCAGGTGCTCGCGGACGTGCTGCGTCAGCGCCTCGTAGGGCTCCAGCACCACCTGCGGCGAGCGCGGACGAGTGGCGGCGACGTAGCGGGCGAGCGTCAGGCCCGCTCCCCCGACGTGCACCACCCGCATCGTCTGCGTCGGCGGCGCGGACGCGTCCAGGACGTCACCCATCCGTCGGACGTAGTCGAACTCCAGCCGCGTCGGGTCGCCGAGGTCGACGTGCGACTGCTCGGCACCGTCGACCAGCAGCGTCCACGCGTCGGCCCGTCCCGGCTCCGGAACGAGCTCGATCCGCGGGTCGCTCCCCTGGTCCGGCACGGCCCGACGGTACCGCCGCGCCGCCTCCTGCCCTGCGGGGCCTCACGGGCCTAGGCTGCCGCCATGGCATCCCCCGCGGTGGAGATCGAGGCAGGGCACCAGAGCCTGCGCGTGTCGAACCCCGACCGGGTGATCTTCCCGGCCACCGAGACCGTCGCCGAGGTCACCAAGCTGATGGTGGTCGAGTACTACCTCGCCGTCGGCGACGGCATCATGCGGGCGCTGCGCGAGCGACCCACCACGCTCGAGCGCTGGCCCAAGGGCGTGCTGCCCGACATCGTCATGTCCACGCGGATGGACCACGGCGGCGACGCGTTCTACCAGAAGCGCATCCCGCGCGGCGCCCCTCCGTACGTCGAGACGGCTCGCATCGCGTTCCCGTCCGGACGCCACGCCGACGAGGTGTGCCCCACCGAGGTCGCCGTGCCCGCGTGGGCCGCGCAGATGGGCACCGTGACGTTCCACCCGTGGCCGGTGCGCCGGGCCGACGTCGACCACCCCGACGAGCTGCGCATCGACCTCGACCCCCAGCCCGGCACCGACTTCTCCGACGCCGTGCGCGTGGCCGGCGTCGCCCGCGAGCTGCTGTCCGACCTCGGCATGGTCGGGTTCCCCAAGACGAGCGGCAACCGCGGCGTCCACATGTACGTCCGCATCGAGCCGCGCTGGACGTTCACCGACGTGCGCCACGCCGCCATCGCGTTCGGACGCGAGCTGGAGCGCCGCACGCACGGCGTCACCACCAAGTGGTGGAAGGAGGAGCGCGGCGAGACGATCTTCGTCGACTACAACCAGAACGCCCGCGACCGCACCATCGCGTCGGCCTACAGCCTGCGCGCCAAGCCCGGTGCCCCCGTCTCCACGCCCGTCACCTGGGAGGAGCTCGAGACGATCACCGACCCCCGCGACTTCAACCTGCACACCGTGCCCGCCCGCTTCGCCGAGCTCGGCGACCTGCACGCCGCCATCGACGACGAGCACTACTCCCTCGAGCCGCTGCTCGAGATGTACGAGCGCGACGAGGCCGCCGGCGAGTCCGACATGCCCTACCCGCCGGACTACCCCAAGATGCCCGGCGAGCCGATGCGCGTCCAGCCGTCCAAGGCGCGCGCCAACAAGCCCGACCCCGACTGATCCCCGCGCTTGTCGGTGCCTGGTGATGTCGGGGCATCACCACGCACCGACAACTCCACGGTCAGGCGCCGAGGACCTCGTCCAGGTCGTAGCCGACGACCTCCTCGAGCTGGGTGTAGTCGCACGACTCGGGGTCGCGGTCGGGGCGCCAGCACTTGAACTGCGCGGTGTGGCGGAACCGGGTGCCCTCCATGTGCTCGTAGCCCACCTCGGCGACGCGGACGGGCGCGAGCGGCGTGAACGACAGGTCCTTGCCGGCGCTCCAGCGGCTCTGCGCGCCGGGCATCCGGTTGCCGCCGGTGTCCTCCTGGGCCCACTGCGCCCACGGGTGCTCCTCCACGGGCACCTCCAGGGGGCTGAGCTCGTCGAGCAGCTCGGCGCGGCGCGTGGCGGTGAACGACGCCGCGACGCCCACGTGCTGCAGCTGCCCGGACGCGTCGTGCAGGCCGAGCAGCATCGAGCCGAGCAGCGGACGCTCCGGCGTCGACGTCTTGTGCAGGCGGTACCCGGCGACGACGACGTCGGCGGTGCGGGCGTGCTTGATCTTGCTCATCGTGCGAGCGTTCGGCGCGTAGGGCGCCGCGAGCGGCTTGGCCACCACGCCGTCGAGCCCGGCACCCTCGAACTGCTCGAACCATCGGCGCGCGACGTCGGCGTCGTGGCTCAGCGGCGTGAGGTGCACCGGCGGGTGGGCCGACGACAGCGCCTGCTCCAGCCGGGCCCGGCGCTCCGCGAACGGCACGTCGAGCAGCGACACGTCCCCCTCGGCCAGCAGGTCGAACGCGACGAACGACGCCGGCGTCTGCTCGCTCAGCATCGTCACGCGCGAGACCGCCGGGTGGATGCGCTCCTGCAGCCGCTCGAACTCCAGCCGTCCGTCCATCGCGACGACGATCTCGCCGTCGAGCACGCACCGCTCGGGCACGTTGGCGACGATCGCCTCGACCACCTCGGGGAAGTACCGGGTGAGCGGACGGGTGTTGCGGCTGGCGAGCTCGACCTCGTCGCCGTCGCGGAACACGATGCAGCGGAACCCGTCCCACTTGGGCTCGTAGGCCAGGCCGCCGTCGACGGAGTCGGCCGCGGGCACGCCCTTCACCGAGCGCGCGAGCATGGGCTTGACGGGCGGCATCACCGGCAGCTGCATGCGCCGACGGTACCTTCGCCGCACCCCATCTACGATGGACCGGTGGTCACCCCCGCCGTCGAGATCTCCGGCCTCGTCATGCGCTACGGCGGCACGGCCGCCGTCGACGGGTTGTCCCTGGAGGTCCGCCCCGGCACGGTGACCGCGGTGCTCGGCCCCAACGGCGCCGGCAAGACCACCACGGTCGAGACCTGCGAGGGCTACCGCCGCCCGCACGACGGCGTCGTCCGCGTCCTCGGCCTCGACCCGTTCCGCGACGGGCGGCAGCTGCGTCCGCGGGTCGGCGTGATGCTGCAGGACGGCGGGTCCTGGTCCGGCGCCCACGCGCACGAGATGCTGCGGCACGTCGCGTCGCTGCACGCCCACCCGGTCGACCCCGGTGCCCTGATCGAGCGCCTCGGACTCGGGTCGTGCGGCAGGACGCCGTACCGACGCCTCTCCGGCGGACAGCGCCAGCGGCTCGGCCTCGCGATGGCGATCGTCGGACGCCCCGAGCTGGTCTTCCTCGACGAGCCCACCGCCGGCCTGGACCCGCAGGCCCGCCGCGCCACGTGGGACCTCGTCGACGAGCTGCGCGAGTCCGGCGTCACCGTCGTGCTCACCACGCACTACATGGACGAGGCCGAGCGCCTCGCCGACCACGTGCACGTCCTCGACCACGGACGCCTGATCGCGTCCGGCTCCCCCGCGCAGCTCACCAGCGAGGGCGCCGAGAACACCATCCGATTCTCCGCCCGCTCCGGCCTCGACGTCGGCAGCCTGATGTCGGCGCTGCCCGTCGGCACCAAGGTGGTCGAGTCGGTGCCCGGCGCGTACGTCGTCACCGGCGACGTCGACCCCGGCCTGCTCGCCACCCTGACGGCCTGGTGCGCGTCGCACGGCGTCATGGCCGACCACCTCGCGGTCGAGCGCCGCACCCTCGAGGACGTCTTCCTCGAGCTCACCGGACGGGAGCTGCGCGGATGACCACCCCGCTCGACCTGCGGCCCGCCCCCGGCGCCGCGCCGCTCGGCACGATGATCCTGCGCCAGGCGGTGATGGAGACCCGGCTGCTGCTCCGCAACGGCGAGCAGGTGCTGCTGGCGCTCGTCATCCCGCTGCTGGTGCTCGTCGCGGGCACCGAGTCCGACCGCGTCGTGGACCTCGGCTCGGGCCGTCCGATCGACGTCATCACGCCCGGGGTGCTCGCTCTCGCAGTCATGTCGACGTCGTTCACCTCGCTCGCGATCGCGACGGGGTTCGAGCGCCGCTCCAACGTGCTCAAGCGCCTCGGCGCGTCGCCGCTCCCCCGCGTCGGGCTCCTCGCGGGCAAGATCGGCGCGGTCGTCGCGGTGCAGGTCGTCCAGCTGACGGTGCTCTGCGTGGCCGCGCTGCTGCTCGGCTGGGACCCGCAGGGCGGCGCCGGCGCGTTCGGCGGGGCGCTGCTGCTCGTCGTGCTCGGCACCGCCGCCTTCGGCGCGCTCGGCCTGCTGATGGCCGGCACCCTGCGCGCCGAGGCCACGCTCGCCCTGGCCAACCTCGTGTACGTGCTCCTGCTCGTCGGCGGCGCGGTGCTCGTGCCCGTCGACCGCTACCCGTCCTTCGTCCAGCCCCTCACCACGCTGCTGCCCTCGGGCGCGCTCGGCGAGGGCCTGCGCGCCTGCTTCGACGGACGCGGCCCCGGTGCCGCGGCCGTCGTCGTCCTCCTCGTCTGGGCCGGCGTCGCGTCGGCCGGCGTCGCCCGCACCTTCCGTTGGGACTCCTGATGTCCGCGCTCGCCGACGCCGTCGCGTCGCCCACCCGCCGCACCGTCGTCCGCTGGGCGTGGGCGTCGGTGATCGCCAACACCGTGATCATCCTGACCGGCGGCGCCGTGCGCCTCACCGCGTCGGGCCTCGGCTGCCCCACCTGGCCGCGCTGCACCGACGAGGCCTTCACGCCCCACGCGGCGCTCGGGATGCACGGCGTCATCGAGTTCGGCAACCGGATGCTCACCTACGTGCTGGTCGCCATCGCCATCGGGACCTGGGTGGCGGTGCTGCGCAGCACGTCCAAGGGCGACCGGTCGCGGCTGGTCGCGACGCTCCTGCTGCTCGGCATCCCGGCCCAGGGCCTGCTCGGCGGCGTCACCGTGCTCACCGACCTGAACCCGTGGATCGTCGCGCTGCACCTGATGCTGTCGATGGCGCTCGTCATGGGCTCCACGCTGCTGCTGTCGCGCGTGGCCGGCTGGCGCGCCGACGCCGTCCCCGTCGGGGCCCGCCGCCTCGTCGCCGTCACCTGGGCGATGCTCTGGGTGGTGCTCTACCTCGGCACCGTCGTCACCGGCAGCGGACCGCACGCCGGCGACGTCGACGCGCCGCGCAACGGCCTCGACCCCGCCACCTGGAGCCACGTGCACGCGTTCAGCGTCTACGTCCTGGTGGGCCTGACGGTGCTCGCGGCGTGGTCCCTGCGCCGGGCCGGTGCGGCCGCCGCGTCCCGTGCCGCCGTCGTGCTGCTGGGCGTCGAGCTGGCCCAGGGGCTGATCGGGTTCGTGCAGTACTTCACCGACCTGCCGATCGTGCTCGTGTGGTTCCACCTGCTCGGCGCCTCGCTGCTCGCGGCCTTCGCCACGCGCCTGCTACTCCTCACCGGCACCCCGCACCCCGATGCCCCCGCCGTCCCCCGGCTCGACGCCGCCACCACCTCCACCCGCTGACCGTTCCGCCCGAGTTGTCGGTGGCTCAGGGGCCTGTAGGCCTCTCAGGCACCGACAACTTCGGGGGTTCGGGCCCGCGCACGCCCTTCGAGCCGCGACGATGACGTCGGCACACCGGCGACCTCGGAGGACGACGTGCACCCCAGCTCGGAGCAGGACGGGTCGACGGACGCGCCGACGTCGGACGCCTTCTCGTCTGACGCCTGGTCGTCCGACCCGTTCGGGTCGAGCACCTCGCCGACGTCCTCCACGACCTTCGACCACCACAGCGTCATCCGGCCGATGGGGTGGCACCGGCCGCGCCGCAGCGCGCCTCTGCCGCGCACCCCGGCGGGCTGGGTGGCGTGGGCCGTCGGCGTCGGTGTCTCGCTCCTCGTGGCCGGAGCGATCTACGCGTCGAACGGCGGCACCGACGGCGGAGCGCCCGACGTCGGACCCGTCGCCCCCGGCCTGGTCCGGACGGAGGCGGCTGCGGCGTGCGGTGTCGCGACGTCCGCCGTCTCCGACCCGTCCAGCTGGGAGCACGGCGACGCCGAGTCGTTCATGGGCGACAGCGAGATGGTCTTCTACGACGTCCCCGTGGACGACGGGTCGGCCACCGCGACGGTCATGCTCGAGAACTACGGCGACGGCTGGCAGAGCGCCGGCGGCGACTGCGCCCGCTGAGCCCGTCGACGTCCGCCTTCTTCAACGCATCAGCGTCTGATGCGTTGGACGACTCGGACCTCGACCCCCACTCGGTGCCTCCGACCGGGCCGGAGGCAGGCCGCGTCAGCGCAGGAGGGCGTCGACAGCGGCGGCGACGAAGAGCAGCGACAGGTACGCGTTGGACCAGTGGAACAGGCGCATGGGCTTGAGCACCGACAGCTCGCTGCTGACGGCGGCGCGGCGCTTGAGCAGGTGCGCCTCGACGAGGAACACGGCACCGAGGACGACGGCCGCGACCGGGTAGACGTAGCCGGTGGGGGCCAGCGGCCACAGCAGCAGCGACGTCGCGACCATCACCCAGGAGTAGGCGATGATCTTGCTCGCCACGACGGTGGCCGGCGCGATCGACGGCAGCATCGGCACGTCGGCGGCGGCGTAGTCCTCGCGGTAGCGGATCGCCAGCGACCAGAAGTGCGGCGGCGTCCAGAAGAAGACCACCATGAAGAGCACGACGGGCGCCCAGGCGAGCGAGTCGGTGACGGCCGTCCAGCCGATCAGGGCCGGGAAGCAGCCGGCCGCGCCGCCCCAGACGATGTTCTGCGACGTGCGCCGCTTGAGCAGCATCGTGTAGCCGACGACGTAGAAGACGTTGGCCGCGAGCGCGAGACCGGCGGAGAGCCAGTTGACCAGGAAGCCGAGCCACAGGGTAGAGACGACGCCCAGCACCAGGCCGAAGACCAGCGCCGAGCGGCCGGTGACCGCGTGCCGCGGCAGCGGACGACGTCGGGTGCGGCGCATCTGCTGGTCGATGTCGGCGTCGAACACGCAGTTCAGCGCGTTGGCCGAGCCGGCCGACAGGGTCCCGCCGACGATCGTCGCGACGACGAGCCACAGCGGCGGCACGCCCTGGGCGGCGATGAACATAACCGGCACCGTCGTGAGCAGCAGCAGCTCGATGATGCGGGGCTTGGTCAGCATCACGTAGGCGGACACGACGTCGGCGACCCGAGGACGGGAGGTCCCGCCGGTGGTCCCCCGACCGGAACGGGCGGTGCTGCGGTCCAACGAGGTCACTCCACGAGTCTAGGTGGTGCCGGACGGGCTCCGCACGCGGCCCTGAGGCCGCCGGGTCCTTTCACGAGTAGGGTCGAGACGCGTGGGTCGACTGGCGTCGGGACGTCGGCCGAGGCAGACTGGTACCGAGATATTGTCAATACGACCAATAGGAGACGCCGAAGTGACCATCGATGCGAACCAGGAGCGCCCCGCGCTCGAGTGGACCGACCTCGACCGGCGTGCGGTCGACACCGTCCGCACCCTCGCGATGGACGCCGTGGAGAAGGTCGGCAACGGCCACCCCGGCACCGCGGTGAGCCTCGCTCCCGTGGCGTACCTGATCTACAACAAGCTGATGAAGCACGACCCGGCCGACTCGCACTGGCTGGCGCGCGACCGCTTCGTCCTCTCCTGCGGTCACTCGAGCCTCACGCAGTACATCCAGCTCTACCTGACCGGGTACGGCCTCGAGCTCGACGACCTCAAGTCGCTGCGCACCTGGGGCAGCCTGACGCCGGGTCACCCCGAGTACGCCCACACCGACGGCGTCGAGGTCACCACCGGCCCGCTCGGCCAGGGCGTCGGCAACGCGGTCGGCATGGCCATGGCCGCGCGCCGCCTGCACGGCCTGCTGGACGCCGACAAGCCGCTCGGCTCGAGCATCTTCGACCACCACGTCTACGCGATCGCGTCCGACGGCGACCTCGAGGAGGGCGTCTCGGCCGAGGCGTCCTCGCTCGCGGGCACCCAGCAGCTCGGCAACCTCACGCTGCTCTACGACGACAACAAGATCTCGATCGAGGACGACACCTCGGTGGCGTTCAACGAGGACGTCGCCGCGCGCTACGCCGCCTACGGCTGGCACGTCCAGACGATCGACTGGACCAACGACGGCACGGGCTACGAGGAGGACGTGCAGGCGCTGTACGACGCCTACGTCGCCGCCGAGAAGGTCACCGACAAGCCCAGCTTCATCCAGCTGCGCACGATCATCGCGTGGCCCACCCCCGACGCCCAGGGCACCGGCGGCTCGCACGGCTCGGCGCTCGGCGCCGACGAGATTGCCTCCACCAAGAAGATCCTCGGCGTCGACCCCGACAAGACGTTCGACGTCGCCGACGACGTCATCGCCCACACCCGCAAGGCCCTCGAGCGCGGCGCCGAGGCGCACAGCGCCTGGACCGCCGAGAAGGACGCCTGGGCCTCGTCGAACCCCGAGGGCGCGGCCCTGATGGACCGCCTGCTCGCCCGCAAGCTGCCCGACGGCTGGGCCGACGCGCTGCCGACGTTCGACGCCGACCCCAAGGGCGTCGCCACCCGCGCCGCCTCGGGCGAGGTGCTCAGCGCGATCGCACCGCTGCTGCCCGAGCTGTGGGGCGGCTCGGCCGACCTCGCTGGCTCGAACAACACCACCCCCAAGGGCCAGCCGTCGTTCCTGCCGCCGGAGCACTCGTCCAAGAAGTTCGAGGGCGACTGGTTCGGCCGCGTGCTGCACTTCGGCATCCGCGAGCACGCGATGGGCGCCGTGATGAACGGCATCGCACTGCACAGCCCCACCCGCGTCTACGGCGGCACCTTCCTGGTGTTCTCCGACTACATGCGCCCCTCGGTCCGCCTCGCGGCCCTGATGGAGATCCCGGTCACCTACGTGTGGACGCACGACTCCATCGGCCTCGGTGAGGACGGCCCCACGCACCAGCCGATCGAGCACCTCGCCGCGCTGCGCGCGATCCCCGGCCTCGACGTCGTGCGCCCCGCCGACGGCAACGAGACCGTCGCGGCCTGGAAGACCATCCTCGAGACGACGAACCGCCCGGCCGGCCTGGCGCTCAGCCGCCAGAACCTGCCCACGTTCCCCCGGGGCGAGCAGGGTTTCGCGTCCGCCGACGGCGTGGGCCGCGGCGGCTACGTCCTGATCGACGCCGACGGCGAGCCCGACGTCGTCCTCGTGGGCACCGGCTCGGAGGTCCAGCTCGCCGTCCAGGCGCGCGAGACCCTCGCCGCCGAGGGCATCAAGGCGCGCGTCGTCTCGATGCCGTGTCGCGAGTGGTTCGACGCCCAGGACGCCGAGTACCGCGACTCGGTGATCCCGCCGAGCCTGCGCGCCCGCGTCTCGGTCGAGGCGGGCATCGCCCAGGGCTGGCGCGAGGTGGTCGGCGACGCCGGCCGCATCGTCGCGATCGAGCACTTCGGTGCCTCGGCCGACTACGCCAAGCTCTACGACGCCTTCGGCATCACGTCGGACGCCGTGGCCCAGGCCGCGCGCGACTCGATCGCCGAGGCCGCCCGCATCGGCGGCACCGGCGTCTCGGTCCACGCACGTCCGTCCGGCCCCGTCGGCCCCGGTGACAACCCGGACTCCGCCGGCAGCGGCACGCCCGGACACTGACCACTCCCACCTCCCAGGAGGAACAGCTATGAACGACCGTCTCCGCGCCCTGTCCAACCAGGGTGTCTCCATCTGGCTCGACGACCTCTCCCGCGAGCGGATCGCCTCGGGCAACCTCGACGACCTCGTGCAGCGCCACGAGGTCGTGGGGGTCACCACGAACCCGACGATCTTCGCCTCGGCGCTCTCCAACGGCGAGCGCTACAACGAGCAGGTCGCCCAGCTCGCCGCCGCCGGTGCCGACGTCGACACCGCGATCTTCGAGATCACCACCACCGACGTCCGCGACGCCGCGCACGTGCTGCGCCCGGTCTTCGACCGCACCGACGGCGCCGACGGCCGCGTCTCGATCGAGGTCGAGCCGGGCATGGCCCGCAAGACCGACGAGACCATCGCCGAGGCCCAGCGCCTGTGGGACAAGGTCGGCGAGCAGAACGTGCTGATCAAGATCCCCGCCACCGAGGAGGGCCTGCCGGCCATCGCCGCGACGATCGCCCGCGGCATCAGCGTCAACGTCACGCTGATCTTCTCGCTCGACCGCTACAAGGGCGTCATGGACGCCTACCTGTACGGGCTCGAGCAGGCCGACGCCGAGGGCCGCGACCTGTCCAAGATCCACTCGGTCGCGTCGTTCTTCGTCAGCCGCGTGGACGGCGAGATCGACAAGCGGCTCGACGCCCTCGGCACCGACGAGGCGACCGCGCTCAAGGGTCGCGCCGCCGTCGCCAACGCCCGCCTGGCCTACGAGCTGTACGAGAAGACCTTCGCCTCCGAGCGCTTCGCGGCGCTCGAGGCCAAGGGCGCCAACCGCCAGCGCCCGCTGTGGGCGTCGACGGGCGTCAAGAACCCCGACTACAAGGACACGATGTACGTGTCCGACCTCGTCGTGGCCAACACCGTCAACACGATGCCCGAGAAGACGCTCGAGGCCGTCGCCGACCACGGCGAGGTCACCGGCGACACCGTCACCGGCACCTACGACGAGGCCCGCGCCACGCTCGACGCGATCGAGCACCTCGGCATCAAGTACGACGACGTCGTCGCCGTGCTCGAGGACGAGGGCCTGGACAAGTTCGACGTCTCCTGGGGCGAGCTGCAGGAGACGGTGAAGGCCGAGCTGGAGAAGGCCAAGTGACCGACCGCACGAGCACCGAGGGCGAGGCCTTCGGGTTGCGCGTCGAGGTCCACGACGAGTCCGCGTTCGCGGCGGCGCTCGACGAGCTGGTCGGCGAGCGCTTCGCCAGCCGGCTCGTCGCGCGCGACGCCACCCTGTGGGGACCGGACGCCGAGGACGAGGCGTCCAAGCGCCTGTCGTGGGTCGATCTGCACGAGTCGTCGCGCCCGCTGGTCTCCGAGGTCGAGGACCTCCGCCGCGACCTCACCGGCCGCGGCATCGACCACGTCGTCCTGTGCGGCATGGGCGGCTCCTCGCTCGCACCCGAGGTGATCTGCAAGGCCGCCGGCGTCGAGCTCACGGTGCTCGACTCCTCCGACCCCGACTACGTCCGCGCGGCGATCGCCGACCGGCTCGAGAGCACCGTCGTGGTGGTCTCCAGCAAGTCCGGCGGCACCGTCGAGACCGACAGCCAGCGCCGCGCGTACGAGCAGGCGTTCACCGACGCCGGCCTCGACCCGGTCGACCACGTCGTGGTCGTGACCGACCCGGGCTCGCCGCTGGAGGAGACCGCCGAGAAGGCCGGCTACCGCGTCTTCAGCGCCGACCCCGAGGTGGGTGGACGCTACTCGGCGCTCACCGCGTTCGGCCTCGTGCCGAGCGGGCTGGCCGGTGCCGACATCGGGGCCCTGCTCGACCAGGCCGCCTCGATCGCGCCGGCGCTCGCGTCCGACGACGCCGAGAACCCGGGCCTGCGGCTCGGCGCGGCGCTCGGCGTGGCCAACCGTGCGGGCGTCGACAAGCTCGTCCTCGCCGAGGTCGACTCCGGCCTTCCGGGCCTGGGCGACTGGATCGAGCAGCTCGTCGCGGAGTCCACCGGCAAGCAGGGCCGCGGCATCCTGCCGGTCGTCGTGGAGTCCACCACCGCGACGAACTTCGACCCCAGCAGCGCCGACGAGGTCCTCGTGACCTTCGGGCCGGGCGACGTCTTCGTCGAGGTGCCGGCCGCGTCCGGCTACAGCGCCACCGTCGACGCGAAGCTCGGCGCAGCCATGCTGCTGTGGGAGCACGCCACCGTCGTCGCGGGCCGCCTGATCGGGATCAACCCGTTCGACCAGCCCGACGTCGAGAGCGCCAAGCAGGCCGCCCGCGACATGCTCGGCGGCGACGCCGCGTCGCCCACCGCCGCGTTCACCGACGCCGGCGTCACGGTGTACGACACCGGCGAGTGGCTGCCCGAGGAGGTCTCCACGACCGCCGAGGCCGTCGGCGCGCTGCTCGACCACCTCGACCCCGAGCACGGCTACGTCGCGGTGCAGGTCTACACCGACCGCGCGCGCGACGCGTCGTTCGCGAAGGTCCGCAAGACCCTCGCCGCCAAGACGGGGCGTCCGGTCACGTTCGGCTGGGGTCCGCGGTTCCTGCACTCCACCGGCCAGTACCACAAGGGCGGCCCCGACACGGGCGTCTACCTGCAGGTCACGGCCGACCCGAGCCAGGACCTCGCCGTCCCCGGTCGCGAGTTCACCTTCGGCACGTTCATCACCGCCCAGGCGGTCGGCGACGGCTCGGTGCTCGCCGACAAGGGCCGTCCGGTGCTGCGCCTGCACCTCGCCGACGCGTCCGGCCTCACCACCGTGGAGGAGCTCCTCTCGTGACCTCGCACGTCAACCCGCTGCGCGATCCCCAGGACCGACGGCTCCCGCGCATCGCGGGGCCGTCGAGCCTGGTGCTGTTCGGCGTGACGGGCGACCTGGCCCGCAAGAAGCTGATCCCGGCGGTGTACGACCTCGCCAACCGCGGGCTCCTGCCGCCGGGCTTCTCGCTCGTGGGGTTCGCCCGGCGTGACTGGGAGGACCAGGACTTCGCCAAGATCGTGCACGACGCCGCCAAGGAGCACGCGCGGACGCCGTTCCGCGAGGAGGTCTGGGACCAGCTCTCCGAGGGCATGCGGTTCGTCTCGGGCTCGTTCGACGACGACGAGGCCTTCGAGCGTCTCGCCGAGACGATCAAGCTGCTCGACGCCGAGCGCGGCACCGGCGGCAACCACGCGTTCTACCTGTCGATCCCGCCGAGCGCCTTCCCCGTGGTCGTGGGCCAGCTCAAGGAGCACGGGCTCGCGCAGGCCGAGGGCGACTCGTGGCGCCGCGTCATCATCGAGAAGCCGTTCGGTCACGACCTGACGAGCGCCCAGGAGCTGAACTCGATCGTCTCGGAGGTCTTCGACCGCGAGTCGGTGTTCCGCATCGACCACTACCTGGGCAAGGAGACCGTCCAGAACATCCTGGCGTTCCGCTTCGCCAACGGGATGTTCGAGCCGGTCTGGAACAGCCACCACATCGACCACGTGCAGATCACCATGGCCGAGGACATCGGCATCGGCGGCCGTGCGGGGTACTACGACGGCATCGGCGCGGCGCGCGACGTCATCCAGAACCACCTGCTGCAGCTGATGGCGCTGGTGGCGATGGAGGAGCCGGTCTCGTTCAACGCCTACAGCCTGCGCATCGAGAAGCAGAAGGTGCTGGCCAAGACCAAGCCCGCCGACGACCTCGACGTCCACACCGCCCGCGGCCAGTACGCCGAGGGCTGGGCCGGCGGCGAGAAGGTGATCGGCTACCACCAGGAGTCCGACATCCCGGCGTCCTCGACCACCGAGACGTTCGCCGCGGTGCGCCTGGAGGTGCAGACGCGGCGCTGGGCCGGCGTCCCGTTCTACCTGCGCACCGGCAAGCGCCTGGGCCGCCGCGTCACCGAGGTGGCCGTGGTGTTCAAGCGGGCGCCGCACCTGCCGTTCAGCAAGACCGCCACCGAGGAGCTCGGCGAGAACGCGCTCGTCATGCGCATCCAGCCCGACGAGGGCGTCACGCTGCGCTTCGGCGCCAAGGTGCCCGGCACTGCGATGGAGATCCGCGACGTCAACATGGACTTCGCCTACGGCGGCGCGTTCGTCGAGTCGAGCCCCGAGGCGTACGAGCGGCTGATCCTCGACGTGCTGCTCGGCGAGCCGCCGCTGTTCCCGCAGCACGAGGAGGTCGAGCTGGCCTGGGAGATCCTCGACCCCGTCATCGAGCACTGGGACGCCTCCAGCACCCCGCCCGAGCAGTACCCGTCGGGCACCTGGGGGCCGGCCAGCGCCGACGAGATGCTCGCCCGCGACGGCCGCGCGTGGCGACGCCCGTGACCGCCCCGATCGCCCTGACCGACGGAGGGACGCGATGAAGACCGACCTGACCGACACCAACGCCAGTGAGGTGGCCGCGGCGCTCGTGCGCGCGCGCCGCGCCGTCGGCAGCCCGGCGATGGGCATGGTGCTCACGCTCGTCGTGGTCACCGACGACGCGCACTCCTACGACGCGATGCGCGCCGCCGCCGCGATCTCGAGCGAGCACCCCGCCCGTGTGCTCGGCGTGATCCGCCGCTCCGGACGCGGGGCCGCGGGCCTCGACGCCCAGGTGCGGATCGGCAACGGCTCCGGCGAGGCCGTGCTGCTGCGGCTGCGCGGCGAGCTGACCCAGCACGCCGAGTCCGTCGTCCTGCCGCTGCTGCTGCCCGACTCCCCCGTGGTCGTCTGGTGGCCCGGCGAGGCGCCCGACGACGCGGCCGCCGACCCGCTCGGCGCCATCGCGCAGCGCCGCCTCACCGACGCCGCGGCGGGACGCTCCAAGTCCCGCTCGCTGCTCACGGCCGCCCGCAGCTACACCGCGGGCGACACGGACCTGGCCTGGACGCGTCTGACCCCGTGGCGGGCCCTGCTCGCCGCGGCGCTCGACCAGACCGACGCCCCCGTCACCGGCGGCTCGATCACCGCCGAGCGCGGCAACCCGAGCGCCACCCTGATGCGGGCGTGGCTCGAGAGCCGCCTCGGCGTCGACATCGCGCTCAAGACGTCCGGCGGCCCCGGCCTCACCGACGTCCGGCTGACCACGGCCCGCGGTGACGTCGCCCTGGTGCGTCCCGACGGCACGAGCGCGACGTTCGTCCTGCCCGGCGAGGCCGACCGCCCCGTGGCGCTGCACCGCCGGTCGCTGCCCGAGCTGCTGGCCGAGGACCTGCGACGCCTCGACGAGGACGACATCTACGCCGCCACCGTGCGTCACCTCGCGGCGCAGGAGAGCGCGCGCACGCGTCCGCGTCCGTCCACGAAGAAGAAGACGGCCGCCGAGAAGCACACCGCCAGCCCCAAGCCCCAGGCCTCGAAGGAACCGGCCGCGTCGAAGGAGAACCGCGCGTGAGCGAGCCCACCACCGTCGTCAGCACCGACAAGGACGCGCTGGCGGCGGAGGTGTCGCGGCGTCTGGTCGACCTCGTCGAGGACGTGCAGGCCGCGGGCGGCATCCCGTCGGTCGTGCTGACGGGCGGCACCATCGCCGACGTCCTGCACCGCCGCGTCGCCCAGGACTCCGCGTCCACGGGCGTCGCGTGGGCCGACGTCGACCTGTGGTGGGGTGACGAGCGCTGGCTGCGCATGGGCGACCCCGAGCGCAACGAGCAGCAGGCCCGTGACGCGTTCCTCGACGCCGTCGGCGCCGACGGCCGCGTGCGCGCGGTGGCCTACGACGACGGCGTCATCACCGTCGAGCAGGCGGCCGACGCCTACGCCGCCGAGCTCGCAGCGGCGTCCGACGACGGCGTCAGCCCGGTGTTCGACGTCGTCATGCTCGGCGTGGGCGACGACGGCCACGTGGCCTCGCTCTTCCCGCACCACCCCGGCCTCGACGTCACGGGCGTCGCGGTGACCGCGGTGTTCGACTCCCCCAAGCCGCCGCCGACGCGCGTCAGCATGACGTTCGAGACCCTGAACAAGGCCAGGCACGTCTGGTTCCTGGTGTCCGGCGAGGGCAAGGCCGCGGCCGTCGCGCGTGCGCTGGCCGGCGACGACGTGGCCGGAACTCCCGCCAACGGCGTCCGCGGCACCGAGTCCACCACCTGGTTCCTCGACCCCGGCTCCGCCTCGCAGCTCTGAGACTCAGGTAGTCGCCGTCACCAGGTTCCTGCGGGGGCTGGCGCCCGGCTGGCAAGGCGCGGACGGCGAAGCTGGGCCGGGTTTGCCCTGCGAGCCGGTCGCGACGCCGCCAGGCGGGATGCCAGGGCCCGCAGGATCAGAAGACGATCTCGCCGGACTTGCGCTTCGAACGGAGCTGGGCGAGGGCCTCGGTGAGGATCTCGGCGGCCTCGTCGTCGGAGCGGCGCTCCTTCACGTAGGCGAGGTGCGTCTTGTACGGCTCGATGCGCTGGGCCGCGGGGAGGTTGGTGTGGTCGTTGCTGGCCGGGAGGCCGCAGCGGGGGCAGTCCCACTCGTCGGGCGAGGTCGCCTCGAGCGCGAAGCTCAGCTCGGTCTCGTGGCCGTGGGCGCAGAAGTAGGTGACGACCTTGCGGGGCGCAGCCTCGCCGCGCTCGGCCTCGCCCATCGGGCCGGAGCCGATACGGCTTCCACGGATGGCACTGGACACGCAGGACTCCTCGACGACGGGGTTGAGGGGACGTCGGCCCCTCGTGGCAGGCACATCATAAGCGGGCACGTGCCCGCGGCGTCCAGGGCTCACCGAGCCGTGGACGCCGGGGCGTGCCGGGGTGGCTCAGGTCAGCTGCTGACCTTGAGCAGGAGCGCGAGCGCGACGATGCAGACGCCCCAGATGACGGCGGTGCCGACGGTGAGGCGGTCGAGGTTGCGCTCGGCCACGGACGAACCGCCGAGGCTGCTCGACACGCCGCCGCCGAACATGTCGGACAGTCCGCCACCGCGACCCTTGTGCATGAGCACCAGGACGATGAGCAGGACGCTCGACAGCACGAGCAGGATCGAGAAAGCGGTGATGATCACGCCGGGTCAGCCTCGGGGTTCGTCGGGTCCGGTCAGTTTCCGGACAGGTCGGGCATGTCGTAGAACCGGCAGATGCCTGCGAACTCCTCCGCCTGGAGGCTCGCACCGCCGACCAGGGCGCCGTCCACGTCGGGCTTCGCCATGATCGAGGCGATGTTGGCCGCCTTGACCGATCCTCCGTACAGGATACGCACAGCGTCGGCCGCCTCCGCGGAGACGGTCTCGGCGATGCGGGCCCGGATCGCGCCGCACACCTCCTGCGCGTCGTCGGGGGTGGCGACCTCGCCGGTGCCGATGGCCCAGACGGGCTCGTAGGCGATGACGAGGCCCGCGACCTTGTCGGCCGCGATGCCCGAGAGGGCGCCGTCGACCTGCGCGAGCGTGTACGAGACCTGGTCGCCGGCCTGACGGACCTCGAGGCCCTCGCCGACGCACACGATCGGGGTCATGCCGGCCTCGAGCGTCTTGGCCGTCTTGGTGTTGACGGTGGCGTCGTCCTCGCCGTGGTACTCGCGGCGCTCGGAGTGACCGACGACGACGTACGAGACGCCGAGCTTGCTCAGCATGGCCGCCGAGATCTCGCCGGTGTAGGCGCCGCCGTCGTGCGTGGAGACGTCCTGCGCGCCGTACTTGAGCTCGAGCTTGTCGCCGTCGACGAGCGTCTGGACGCTGCGCAGGTCGGTGAACGGCGGGACGACGACGACCTCGGCCTTGGCGTGGTCGTGCTTCTTGTCCGACAGGGTCCAGGCGAGCTTCTGCACCAGGACCACCGCCTCCTGGTGGTTCAGGTTGCTCTTCCAGTTGCCCGCCATGAGCGGGGTGCGTGTCGTGGACACGGTCATCCTTCCAGGATCGCGATGCCGGGCAGGGTCTTGCCCTCGAGGAGCTCCAGGCTGGCGCCGCCTCCGGTGGAGATGTGGCCGAACTGGTCGTCGTCGAAGCCGAGGGTGCGCACGGCCGCGGCCGAGTCTCCGCCCCCGACGACGGACAGGCCGTCGACCTCGGTGAGTGCCTGCGCCACGGCCTTGGTGCCGGCGGCGAACGCCTCCATCTCGAACACGCCCATGGGGCCGTTCCAGAACACGGTGCGCGCACCGCGGATGACGTCGGCGAACGCCGCGGCCGAGTCGGGGCCGATGTCCAGGCCCAGCTGGTCGGCGGGGATCGCGTCGGCGGCGACGGTCGTGGCGGGAGCGTCGGCCTTGAACTCCGGCGCGACCACGATGTCGGTGGGCAGGACGATCTTCACGCCCTTGGCCTCGGCGTCGGCGAGGTAGCCGCGGACGGTGTCGAGCTGGTCCTGCTCGAGCAGCGACTTGCCCACCTCGTGCCCCTGCGCGGCGAGGAAGGTGAAGACCATCCCGCCGCCGATGAGCAGCGCGTCGGCCTTGCCGAGCAGGTTGTCGATGACGCCGAGCTTGTCGGAGACCTTGGAGCCGCCGAGCACGACCACGTAGGGACGCTCGGGGTCGTCGGTGAGGCGGCGCAGCACCTCGAGCTCGGTCTGGACGAGCCCACCGACGGCCGCCGGCAGCAGCGTGGCGACGTCGTAGACGCTGGCCTGCTTGCGGTGCACGACGCCGAAGCCGTCGGACACGAACGCGTCGGCCAGCGCGGCCAGCTGCTCGGCGAACGCGCGGCGCTCGCCGTCGTCCTTGCTGGTCTCGCCTGCGTTGAAGCGGACGTTCTCGAGGACGGCGACCTGGCCGTCCTCGAGGGTGTCGACGGTGGCGCGCGCGGAGTCGCCGACGGTGTCGGTGGCGAACGCGACGTCGGTGTCGAGCAGCTCGCCCAGGCGCCGGGCGACCGGCGCGAGGGAGTACTGCGGGTCGGGCTCGCCCTTGGGGCGGCCCAGGTGCGCGGTCACGACGACCCGGGCACCCGCGTCGGCGAGACGGCGGATGGTCGGGACGCTCGCGCGCACCCGTCCGTCGTCGGTGATGGCGCCGTCGGACAGCGGCACGTTCAGGTCGCTGCGGACCAGGACGCGCTTGCCGCGCAGGTCACCCAGGTCGTCGAGGGTCCTCATCGCGTCAGAGCGAAGCGCCGACGAGGGCGACGAGGTCCGATAGGCGGTTGGAGTAGCCCCACTCGTTGTCGTACCAGCCGACGACCTTGACCTGGTCGCCGATGACCTTGGTCAGGCCCGAGTCGAAGATGCACGACGCCGGGTCGGTGACGATGTCCGAGGAGACGATGGGGTCCTCGGTGTAGACGAGGTAGCCCTTCATGGCGCCCTCGGCGGCAGCCTTCACCGCGGCGTTGACCTCCTCGACGCTGGTCTCGCGCGAGGCGGTGAAGGTGAGGTCGGTGGCCGAGCCGGTGGGCACGGGCACGCGCAGCGCGTAGCCGTCGAGCTTGCCCTTGAGCTCGGGGAGCACCAGGCCGATCGCCTTGGCGGCACCGGTCGACGTCGGGACGACGTTGAGCGCGGCGGCGCGGGCGCGACGCAGGTCCTTGTGGGGGGCGTCCTGCAGGTTCTGGTCGGCGGTGTAGGCGTGGATCGTGGTCATCAGGCCACGGACGATGCCGACCGAGTCGTTGAGCGCCTTGGCCATGGGGGCCAGGCAGTTCGTGGTGCACGACGCGTTCGAGATGATGTGGTGCGAGGCGGGGTCGTAGTCGCCGTCGTTGACACCCATGACGACGGTGAAGTCGTCGTTGCTGGCGGGCGCGGAGATGATGACCTTCTTGGCGCCGGCGTCGAGGTGGGCCTTGGCCTTGGTGCCGTCGGTGAAGAAGCCGGTGGACTCGATGACGACGTCGACACCGAGGTCGCCCCAGCCGAGCTTGGCCGGGTCGCGCTCCTCGAGCGCCTTGATGACCTTGCCACCGACCGTGATGGTGCCCTCGTCGTAGGTGACGTCGGCGGGGAGACGGCCCAGGATCGAGTCGTACTTCAGCAGGGTGGCGAGCGTCTTGTTGTCCGTCAGGTCGTTGACGGCGACGATCTCGATGTCGGCGCCGGAAGCCTGGACGGCCCGGAAGAAGTTGCGGCCGATGCGGCCGAATCCGTTGATGCCTACGCGCACGGTCACGGGGAGAGCTCCTCGGTGGTGGGGGTGGTTGGCGTTACTGGCGTTCCGCCTGAACCTATGCCTTGCGTCACTCTACCGGTTACTGTCAGGTAGACGATAAGTAAGGCCCGAAGTTGCTCACGACTCCGCGAGCAGCTCCTCGGTCAGGCTGGCCTCGGTGTCGGGGATGCCGAGGTCCTTGGCCTTCTTGTCGGCCATCGCGAGCAGCCGGCGGATGCGCCCGGCGATCGCGTCCTTGGTGAGCGGCGGGACGTGCAGCTGCCCGAGCTCCTCGAGGCTGGCCTGCTTGTGGTCGACCCGCAGCTGACCGGCCATCTGAAGGTGGTCGGGCACGTCGGGGCCGAGGATCTCCAGGGCGCGTCCGACGCGGGCACCGGCGGCGACGGCCGCGCGGGCCGAGCGGCGCAGGTTGGCGTCGTCGAAGTTGGCCAGGCGGTTGGCGGTGGCCCGGACCTCGCGGCGCATGCGTCGCTCCTCCCACGCCAGCAGCGACTCGTGCGCGCCGAGGCGGGTCAGCAGGGCGCCGATGGCCTCGCCGTCGCGGATGACGACGCGGTCGACGCCGCGGACCTCGCGGGCCTTGGCCGAGATGCCCAGGCGACGGGCGGCGCCGACCATGGCGAGCGCGGCCTCGGGGCCGGGGCAGGTGATCTCGAGCGCGGACGAGCGGCCGGGCTCGGTGAGCGAGCCGTGGGCCAGGAACGCCCCGCGCCACGCGGCGACGGCGTCGCAGGAGGCGCCGGAGACGACCTGGGGCGGCAGGCCCCGGACGGGGCGGCCGCGGCCGTCGATCAGACCGGTCTGGCGCGCGAGCGCCTCACCGTCCTTGACGACGCGGACCACGTAGCGGGTGCCCTTGCGGATGCCCTGGCCCTGCACGACGTGGACCTCGCTGTCGTGGCCGTAGACCTCGGCGATGTCCTTGCGCAGACGGCGGGCGGCGGCCCCGGTGTCGAGGTCGGCCTCGACCACGATGCGTCCCGAGACGATGTGCAGGCCCCCGGCGAACCGCAGCGCCGACGACACCTCGGCCTTGCGGCAGCAGGACTTGGTGATCTGGGTGCCCGCGAGCTCCGCCTTGACCTGGGCCGTCATTGCCATGCGTCCATCCGCTCCGTCGACTCGCGGCGACGGATCCCCGCTCCCGAACGCCGTCGCACACTCTATGCCTGTTTGAGGATTTGTTCGAAGGCCCCGGCAAGTCTCAGGGGGTCGTGACGGGGGGTGCCGTCGGTGACGGCGAGGTTGGCCACCGTCACCTCGGCGCCGAGGGCCGCGGCGGCCGTGTCGAGCGCCACACGGTCGTCCACGACGCGGTGGTCGGCGAGCACGACGTCGAGCCGCAGGTCGGGTGCGTGCTCGGCCAGCACCTCCAGGTGCTTGGCGGCGCTGAACCCCGACGTCTCCCCCGGCTGCTCGGCCAGGTTGAGCACGACGGCCCGTCGCGCCGACGTCGCGTGCAACGCGTCGGACAGCTCGGGGACGAGCAGGTTGGGCAGCACGCTGGTGAACCACGAGCCCGGGCCGACGGTGACCCAGTCGGCCGTCAGGACGGCCTCGACCGCCTCGGGACAACCCGGAGGGTCGTGCGGGTCGAGGGCGACGGACAGGACGGTGCCGTCGGTGGACGCCACCTCGGACTGGCCGCGGACGCGCGTGGGGGCGGTGTCGCCGGGCAGCAGGATCTCGGCGGTGATGTCGAGGGGCACCGCGCTCATGGGCAGCACCCGGCCGCGCGCGCCGAGGAGCTCGCCGACGAGGTCGAGGCCGTCGACGTGGTCGCCGAGGAGGTCCCAGATGGCCACCATGAGCAGGTTGCCGACGGCGTGGCCGTGCAGCTCGCCCTCGCTGCTGAACCGGTGCTGGAGCACCCGGGCCCAGGTGCTCCCCCACTCGTCGTCGCCGCACAGCGCCGCGAGGGCCTGACGCAGGTCGCCCGGCGGCAGCACGCCGAGCTCGTCGCGGAGCCGGCCCGAGGAGCCGCCGTTGTCGGCGACGGTGACCACGGCGGTGATCTCGGTGCGCAGGTGCCGCAGCGCCGACAGCGTGGCCGACAGGCCGTGGCCGCCGCCGAGGGCGACGACCCGGGTGGCCGGGTGCCGGGTGGGCAGGGACAGCCGCCGCGTGCGGCGTGCCATCACTCGCGTCCGAGGTCGCGGTGGACCACGAGCGTGCGCAGCCCGCGCTTCTCCAGTCGCCCGGCCAGGCCCTCGCTCATGGCGACGCTGCGGTGCTTGCCACCGGTGCAGCCGATGGCGACGGACAGGAAGCGCTTGTTCTCGCGCAGGAACCCGGTGGTGACGGTGGCGAGGAGGTTCTCGTACTGCTCGAGGAACTGCTCGGCGCCGTCCTGGCTGCGGACGAACTCGCGGACGGGGTCGTCGCGGCCCGTCAGCGGGCGCAGCTCGGGCACCCAGAAGGGGTTGGGCAGGAAGCGGACGTCGGCCACCATCTCGGCGTCGACGGGGATGCCGTACTTGAAGCCGAACGAGACGACGTTGACGTGCAGGCGGCCGTCGTCGGCGCTGGCGAACACCGAGGTGACGCGGGCGTTGAGCTGGTTGACGTTGAGGTGGGTGGTGTCGACGACGACGTCGGCGCGGGCCCGCAGGCTGCTGAGCAGGGCGCGCTCGTTGACGAAGGCGTCCATCAGGCGGCCGCCGGCGCGCAGCGGGTGCGGGCGGCGCGCGGCCTCCTGGCGACGGACGAGCACCTCGTCGGCGGCCTCGAGGAACAGCACCTGCGGGCGCACCCAGTCGTTCTTGAGCGACTCCAGCGCCCCGGCCAGCGCCGCGAAGAGCTGGCGCGACCGGGCGTCGACGACGACGGCGACGCGCGAGGTGTCCTCGGCGCGGTCGAGGATCGTCAGCGTCTCGCCGAGCAGCTGCGGCGGGAGGTTGTCGACCACGAAGAAGCCGAGGTCCTCGAGCGCCTTGGCGGCGGTGCTGCGCCCGGCGCCGGTCATGCCGGTGACGAGCACCAGCTCGGTGATGGTGGTCATGCGCCGTCCTCGATGATCTCGCCCGTGGCGGTGTTGAACGCGGGCTCGGGCTCGGCCTCGCCCGGGCCCCTGACGTTGCTGGCACGGAGCGCGTCGACGACCGACTTGGCCGTGGTGGGCCCGAAGCCCGGAACCTCGCTGATCTCGTCGATGCTGGCCTTGCGGAGCTTCTTGAGCGAGCCGAACTCACGCATCAGCGCCTTGCGCTTGACCTGCCCGAGGCCGGGCACGTCGTCGAGGATGCTGTCGACCATCGACTTGGAGCGACGCTTGCGGTGGTGCGTGATGGCGAACCGGTGCGCCTCGTCGCGGACGCGCTGCAGCAGGTAGAGGCCCTCGGACGTGCGCGGCAGGATGACGGGGTCGTCCTCGCCGGGCACCCAGACCTCCTCCAGGCGCTTGGCCAAGCCGCACAGCGCGACGTCGGTGATGCCGACCTCGTCCATGGCGGCCTTCGCGGCCGCGACCTGCGGCGGACCGCCGTCGACGACGACCAGCGCCGGGGCGTACGAGAACTTGCGCGGGCGTCCGGTCTCGGGGTCGATGAGCGCCGGGACGTCCTGCTCGTCGGCGGCCGGCACCACGACGTCGGACGTGACGGCGGGCTCGGGCTCGTCGCTGCGCTCGGCGAGCATCCGGCGGAAGCGACGCGTGATGGTCTCGTGCATGGACGCGACGTCGTCCTGGCCGTCGACGCCCTTGATGACGAAACGGCGGTACTCACTCTTGCGCGGCAGACCGTCCTCGAAGACCACCATCGAGGCGACCACCTCGGTGCCCATGAGGTTGGAGACGTCGTAGCACTCGATGCGCAGCGGAGCGGCGGGCAGGTCGAGTGCCTCCTGGATCTCCTCCAGGGCGCGGCTGCGGGTGGTGAGGTCGCTGGCGCGCTTGGTCTTGTGGACGCTGAGCGCCTGCGACGCGTTGCGCTCGACGGTCTCCATCAGGCTGCGCTTGTCGCCACGCTGCGGGACGCGCAGCGAGACGCGGCCGCCGCGCTTGGACTCCAGCCACTGCTCGAGGGCGTGGTCGTCGTCGGGGACGACGGGGACGAGCACCTCGCGCGGCACGCCGTCGCCCTCCTCGCCGTCGTAGAGCTTGATCACGGCGCGCTCGACGAGGTCGCCGGTGCCGGCGTCGTCGACCTTGTCGGCCACCCAGCCGCGCTGGCCGCGGATGCGACCGCCGCGGACCGAGAAGATCTGCACCGCGACCTCGAGGGGGTCCTCGGTGAGGGCGATGACGTCGGCGTCCGTGCCGTCGCCGAGCACCACGGCGTTCTTCTCGAGCGCGCGGTTGAGGGCGCCGACGTCGTCGCGCAGGCGGGCGGCTCGCTCGTAGTCCTGCGCGTCGGACGCGGCGCGCATCTCGCGCTCGACCCGCTTGACGTAGGGGGTGGTGTTGCCGGCGACGAAGCCGCAGAAGTCGTCGACGATCTGCCGGTGCTCCTCGGCGCTGACCTTGCCCACGCAAGGGGCCGCGCATTTGCCGATGTAGCCCAGCAGGCAGGGCCGGCCGATCTGCTCGGCGCGCTTGAACACGCCGTTGGAGCACGAGCGCATGGGGAACACGCGCAGCAGGAGGTCCATCGTCTCGCGGATCGCCCAGGCGTGGCCGTACGGGCCGAAGTAGCGGGTGCCCTTGCGCTTGGCGCCGCGGATCACCATGACGCGCGGGTACTCCTCGCCCGTGGTGACGGCCATCCACGGGTAGGACTTGTCGTCGCGGTACTTGACGTTGAACCGCGGGTCGTACTGCTTGATCCAGGTGTACTCGAGCTGCAGCGCCTCGACCTCGGTGGAGACGACGGTCCAGTCGACGCGCGAGGCGGTCTTGACCATCGACTGCGTGCGGGGGTGCAGGTTGGCGATGTCCTGGAAGTACGAGGACAGCCGTGGGCGCAGCGACTTGGCCTTGCCCACGTAGATCACGTGGCCGTGCGGGTCGCTGAACCGGTACACCCCGGGGCTCTCGGGGATGGTGCCCGGAGCGGGTCTGTAGGTCGCCGGATCTGCCACTCCCCCAGCCTACGAGCCGCCGCCGACAGACGCGGGCCGGCAGCCCCCGTGAGGGGACCACCGGCCCGTGATCGCGGCGCTGGCCGCGTGCGGCTGTGCGATCAGCCCAGCGTGACGACGTCGTTGGCGACGGTGACGGGCTGCTCGGCGAGCGCCTGGCTGGCGGGGCCGGTGATGACCGAGCCGTCCTCGATCGAGAACTCGCTGTTGTGGCACTTGCAGACGATCGCGTTCTCGACGATCTCGCTCACCAGGCAGCCCTGGTGGGTGCAGACGGCGCTGAAGGCCTTGTAGGCGCCCTGCGTGGGCTGGGTGACGACGACCTTCTGCTCCTCGTAGATCTTGCCGCCGGCGACCTGGACCTCGCTGGCCGGGCCGAGCTCGGTGCCCGCGGGCGCGGCCGACGTCTCGCCGCCCCCGGACCCCGAGCCGGAGTCGCTCGACCCGCCGGAGCCGGTGTCGTCGGACCCGCCGCTGCAGGCGGCGAGGACGCCGACACCGCCGGCGGCGGCGACGCCCCGCAGGACGGTGCGGCGCGGGTGGAGGCGACGGACGGCGGTGCTGTCCGTGCTCTCGGGGATGTCGGTGCTGTCGGTGGGCGCGGTGCGCTCCATGGTCGTCTCCTCGCTCGCAGGGGAATCTGGCCGGGTCGGCGACTGCGGGTACGACCGTTCGAACGAACCGGCGGGACCGGGGGTTCCCGGCCCCGTGGCGGCCGTCAGGACCGCAGGGACGCCTTGGACCGGGTGGGCGTCTTCTTGGCGGTCTTCTTCGCGGCGGGCTTGCCGGTGGCCGTCTTCTTGGTGCCCTTGCGGCTGGCGGGCGCGGTGGCGCGTCCGTCGGCGGCCTCGGTGCCGGCGGAGCGCCCCTCGAGCACGGGCCCGAGGTAGGTGCCGGTGTGGCTGGCGGGGTTGGCCGCGACGTCCTCGGGCGTGCCCTGCGCGATCAGCTGACCGCCGCGGCTGCCACCCTCGGGGCCCATGTCGATGAGCCAGTCGGCGGTCTTGATCACGTCGAGGTTGTGCTCGATGACGATGACGGAGTTGCCGGCGTCGACGAGGCGGTCGAGCACGCCGAGCAGCTTGCGGATGTCCTCGAAGTGCAGGCCCGTGGTGGGCTCGTCGAGCACGTAGACCGTGCTGCCGGTGGACCGCTTCTGCAGCTCGGAGGCGAGCTTGACGCGCTGTGCCTCGCCGCCGGACAGCGTGGGCGCGGACTGGCCGAGGCGGACGTAGCCGAGGCCGACGTCGACGAGGGTGCGCAGGTGCCGGGCGATCGCGGGGATGGCCGCGAAGAACTCGACGGCCTCCTCGATGGGCATGTTGAGGACGTCGGCGACGGTCTTGCCCTTGTAGTGCACCTCGAGCGTCTCGCGGTTGTAGCGGGCGCCGTGGCAGACCTCGCACGGGACGTAGACGTCGGGCAGGAAGTTCATCTCGATCTTGATCGTGCCGTCGCCGGAGCACGCCTCGCAGCGTCCGCCCTTGACGTTGAACGAGAAGCGTCCCTGCAGGTACCCGCGCACCTTGGCCTCGGGCGTCTGCGCGAACAGCTTGCGGACGTGGTCCCAGACCCCGGTGTAGGTGGCGGGGTTGGAGCGCGGGGTGCGTCCGATGGGCGACTGGTCGACGTGGATGACCTTGTCGATGTTCTCCGCGCCGGTGATGGTGCGGTGGCGCCCCGGGATGGTGCGGGCGCCGTAGACCCGGCGGGCGAGCGAGGTGTAGAGGATGTCGTTGACGAGGGTGGACTTGCCCGAGCCCGAGACGCCGGTGACGGCGACGAACAGCCCGAGCGGGAACGCGACGTCCACGTTCTGCAGGTTGTGCTCGGTGGCACCGAGCACCTTGAGCTCGCGGCCCTTGGTGGGGGCGCGCCGCTCGGTGGGGACCGGGATCGACAGGCGGCCGGACAGGTAGCGTCCGGTGACCGAGTCGGGATGGTCGTAGAGCTCCTGGACGGGGCCCGAGACGATCACCTGGCCGCCGTGCTCGCCGGCGCCGGGGCCGATGTCGACGGCCCAGTCGGACGCGCGGATGGTGTCCTCGTCGTGCTCGACGACGATCAGCGTGTTGCCGATGTCGCGGAGGCGCTCGAGGGTCTCGATCAGGCGGTGGTTGTCGCGCTGGTGCAGACCGATGGACGGCTCGTCGAGCACGTACAGGACGCCGGCCAGGCCCGCGCCGATCTGCGTCGCCAGGCGGATGCGCTGGGCCTCGCCGCCGGACAGCGAGCCGGCGGCGCGGTCGAGCGTCAGGTAGTCCAGGCCGACGTCGAGCAGGAAGCGCAGGCGCTCGTGGATCTCCTTGAGCACCCGCTCGCCGATCTGGCGCTCGCGGTCGGACATCTCCAGCCCGCGCAGGAACTCGGCGGCGTCACCGATGGACATCGCCGAGACCTCGGCGATGTTCTTGGCGCCCTCGCTGGCCGACGACATGGTGACCGCGAGGATGACGGGCTTGAGGCGGGTGCCCTTGCAGGTGGGGCACGCGACCTCGCGCATGAAGCCCTCGAACCGCTCGCGGCTCGTGTCGGTCTCGGCCTCGGCGTGACGGCGCTCGATGTAGGGGACGACGCCCTCGAAGTTCGTGTAGTACGACCGCTGGCGGCCGTACCGGTTCTTGTAGACCACGTGGACCTGGGTCTCGTGGCCGCGCATCAGCGCGGTCTGCGCGTCGCTGGACAGCTCGGAGAACGGCTGACGGGTGGAGAAGCCGAGCTCGTCGCCGAGCGCGCCGAGGAGGCGTCCGAAGTAGTCGGCGACGTGCGCCGAGGCCCACGGCACGATGGCGCCCTCGTCGAGCGACTTGGACGGGTCGGGCACGAGGAGCTCGGGGTCGACCTCCATGCGCGTGCCGAGGCCCGAGCACTCCGGGCAGGCGCCGAACGGGGCGTTGAAGGAGAACGAGCGGGGCTCGAGCTCGTCGACGGCCAGCGGGTGGTCGTTGGGGCAGGCCAGCTTCTCGGAGAAGCGGCGGATGCGGCCGGGGTCCTTCTCGGGCAGGTCGACGAAGTCGAGCAGCACCAGGCCGTCGGCCAGGCCGAGGGCGGTCTCGACCGAGTCGGTGAGCCGCTTCTTGGAGCTGGCCTTGACCGTCAGGCGGTCGACGACCACCGAGATGTGGTGCTTCTTCTGCTTGGCGAGCTTGGGCGGCTCGTCGGACAGGCTGAACGTCTCGCCGTCGACGAGCACGCGGCTGAAGCCCTGGCTCCGCAGAGCGGGGAACATGTCGGTGTACTCGCCCTTGCGGCCCCGGATGACCGGCGCGAGCACCTGGAACCGGGTGCCCTCCTCCAGCTCGAGGACGCGGTCGACGATGTCCTGCGGCGTCTGGCGGGCGATGGGCTCGCCGCACTGCGGGCAGTGGGGACGGCCGGCGCGCGCGTAGAGCAGGCGCAGGTAGTCGTAGACCTCGGTGATCGTGCCGACCGTCGAGCGCGGGTTGCGCGAGGTGGACTTCTGGTCGATCGAGACCGCGGGAGACAGGCCCTCGATGAAGTCGACGTCGGGCTTGTCCATCTGCCCCAGGAACTGGCGGGCGTACGCGGACAGCGACTCAACGTAGCGGCGCTGGCCCTCGGCGAAGATCGTGTCGAACGCGAGCGAGGACTTGCCGGAGCCGGACAGACCCGTGAACACGATCATCGCGTCGCGCGGGAGGTCGAGGGAGACGTCCTTGAGGTTGTGCTCTCGGGCGCCACGGACGATCAGGCGGTCAGCCACAGGCAGGAGCTCCAGTGCAGTTTGGGCGGTGTGAGGTGACGTCCGGACGCCCGCTCAGGGGCGCTGCCGGACCCCGCGATGCCCGGGATCTGAGGACCTTGCAACTGTAACGAGGGGGTCGGACAAAAGCAGAACGGCACCGTACGATCACCGGGCGGTGGAGAGCCGCGACACAGCCCGCCCGCGCACATCCGTCACACCAGCCACAGGAGCCTCGTGAACTACACCGGATCGGTCCAGGTCGGCGGGACGCCCGACGTCCTCGAGCTCGCCCACCTCATCGTCACCAAGGTCGCCGTGGGCGAGATGAGCAACAACGCCTACCTGTTGCGCTGCCGCCACACCGACGAGCAGCTGCTCATCGACGCGGCCGCCGAGACCGACACGCTCCTGGCCCTGGTCGGCGACACCCCCCTGGCGACGATCGTCACCACCCACCAGCACTGGGACCACGTCCAGTCCCTCGAGGCCGTCGTCTCGGCCACCGGCGCCACCACCGTCGCCGGCCGCGACGACGCCGACGCGCTGCCCGTCGCCGTCGACGTCCGCGTCGACGACGGCGACACTGTCACCGTCGGCCGCTCGACGCTGCGCGTCGTCCACCTCGTCGGCCACACCCCCGGCTCGGTCGCCCTCGTCTACGACGACCCCGACGGCTCCCCCCACGTCTTCACCGGCGACTCCCTCTTCCCCGGCGGCGTCGGCAAGACCGGCTCCCCCGAGGACTTCACCAGCCTGATCGACGACGTCGAGACCAAGCTCTTCGGCACCCTCCCCGACGAGACCTGGGTCTACCCCGGCCACGGCGACGACACCACCCTCGGCGCCGAGCGCCCCCACCTCGCCGAGTGGCGCGAGCGCGGCTGGTGACGCGAGCGGGCGGCAGGCACGCCACATACCGCCCAAAACGTCGCGGCCTCGCACGCCCTCCAATTCAGTGGCCACTCGGGGAGTGGCGCGGACTACATGTCGGACGGAATTGTGCGGGCTCCGCCGAGCGTCATCGCCACTACATGGCGCGCCGCGCCCTCGGCGTCGGTCGTCTCGACGACCTGGGCCCAGTCGCTCACCGACGCCGCTGGTGTCTTCCTTGGCGTCTTCTTCAAGACGAGCAGGAACCCGACGCGGGGTTCGGCTGCCTGATAGGACGCGGCCTGGTTCACGTAGGACGTCTTGTCGGGCACGGCGTCTTTGGTCGAATCCTGCTTGAGCTCGACGTACAGGTTGAAGCCGGGAAACGAGAACCGCATGTCGACGCGACCGCCGGCGACGTGGCGGACTTCGGTGTCCACGCCGTGAAGGTAACCGCTGCCGCGGACGAAGGTGCGCAGGTCGCGGGCAAGGTCTTCCTCGCTGGCGGCCGCGTCGAACAGGTACGGCGCTTCACTGGGGCCGACTGCGGACCGGTCGAAAATGAACGACATAAGGAGCGCGGTGACGAGGTCGACGGCGTCCGCAAGACCGTCTTGGGCGCGGTAGTCGGCCGATCCGTCGAGGTCGTTCCAGATGCGTTCGAGGGCTTGGTTGATTGGCAGTGACGCGTTAGCGAGCTTAGTGCGGTGTCGGCGTCGCGCGGCTGACCAGAGTCGGTCCTCGAGGTCTACGTCGCCTGCGTCAGCCGCGTCGAAGGCGTCCTTATCAGCCGGCAGCTCGGCGCCGGCCGTTGCTTTTGGGTGGTGCACGGGCGCTCCCGCGGCCAAGCGACGGGCGGCTGCGTCGCGGATGTCGATGGCTGCCGGTAGGTCCGCGAGTTCCCCGGCGGTCGCGGTGCCAGCGTCGACGGCGGCTTCCATCTCTGCGACTCGTTGCCGCAGGACGTTCAACAGTCCGACCTCGTTGCCGAAGCCATTTTCGACCAACGGTGCAACCAGCACCTGGACGGCGCGGCCATCTCCCTCGCGTCGCAGGCCGGTGTGGGAACCACTGGTCCGGTACAGGTCCACGAGGTCGTCGATGACCGGAACGGCGTGTAGCCAGGATGGCTGCGCGAAGCTCTGCTGAGCGGCTGCGAGGCGGTCGGCGAGCAGCGTCCAGGAGGCCCGGGTGGCGCCGGCGATCTCGCCGGTCCAGTGCCCGCGCGAGTAGCGCAGGTGCCGCAGTTCACGGACACCTTCGGCCAGGTCGAAGACAACGGTCGGATCGACGGTCTGAGTCTCGATGAGCCCTTGGAGGAGCCGGGCGATGTTGGCGGTGACGTGCGCGTCGGGCCGGTCGTCGTGGGTCAGGGCAGCTGCCAGGGCCGCGAGGGCATCGTCGATGTGACGCAGCGCCGTTTCGTGGTCGCCTGCGCGGAGAGCTTGAAGGAGCGCGACTCGCGCCAGCATGACGCCGGTGTCCGACGACGAGACCGACTCAGCGTCGTCGCCCAGGTCGGCGATGCGGTACGCGACCGGTAGGAGGTCGCCAGCCTCTTGCCACTGCTCGAAGCACGCCTGAACCGCGCGCATGGCCGCGCGGCCGTACGTGGCCGGCCCCATGCCATCGTAGGTGGTGAGAAGCGCGAACAGGTCCCAGCGGGAAGTCCAGCCGCCAAGGCGGAGCTGCGTGGCCACCGCGAGCGCGTCGGCGGCCCGAAGCACCTCCGGTCCCTTCGCGCCGGTGACCGGTGGCGCAGCCTGGGCGAGCACTTCGATGCCAAGACGTTCGCCGGCGGCCTCGAGGAGGTCGCTCGAGGCGAGGAACAGCTGGGTGGCGTCGGCGAACAGCACGGGGCTCGCCGTGGCGACGATGGCGTCGGCCAGCGCTCGCGCCGCGGCGTCGTACTCGGCGGAGCGGCTGGGCGTGGCAGCGGCTGCGAGCTGCGTGGTCGCTGTAGTGACGTCGGGGGTGTTCGCCACCGTCGGAAGGGACGCGGTGAGCGACTCAAGGTCCAAGCCGCCCGCGTCAGGGTGCTTGTGATGGGTCGCCATGTGCGCTCCTCGTGCCCCTCGTGTCCACGTAGGTCCGGTGGTGCGCACCGGCCCGTGGATAGTCAGTCAACCACTCCGTCGCTTTCACCGTGCGGGCCCCGCGCCCGCAGACAACGTGCCTGTTCTCGCTTGCCAGGCCAGGTGTTCGGCGCGCATAACGACCAGCGGCGGCGACCTGCTGTCGCCGCTCGCCGTGTGCGGTTACCAGACGAAGTTCGTGCCGCGTCCCAGTCGGCACCGGTCCTCGCCGAGCAGGGCAACGAGCTCCTCGGTGTGACGGGTCCCGATGAACACCTGAATGTCGGCTGCAGTGGCTTGACGCTGGAGCGCCTCGAGCATCACGTCGAGGTCTTCGATGGGAACTTCCTCGGCTCCCGGCGAGTCTACGAACAACAGTCCCGGATGGCGGCCGACGCCGCTGGCGTGGCCCTGCTTGATGAGGGCGATGGCCGTCGCGAGCTTGAGGCGCAGCTTCTCACCACGTTCGCACGCCGAGTACGCGTTGGTCTGCCCGCCCTGGTGGACAATCATCGTCGCCCCGCCTCCCAGCTCGACCTGGGTCAGATTCGACACGCCGAACTCGCGCGCCAGCTGGGTGATGTCCTCGCCCAGGTCGGACAGCCACTGCCGCTGGTCTTCCTGGACCCAGCTCGTGGCAACCTTCTTCGCCGAGTTGAGGACGACGAGGTCCGCGGCGAGCGCTTCGACCTGGCCCTGGTCCGGGCCAACCTGCGAGTTGTCTGGTGCGAGCGCAGCAGCCGCCCCCTCAGCGCGGGCAAGGTCGAGCTGGGCCTGCTGCCGAGCCGCGGCAGCCCCAGTCGCGGCACGGTTGGCCTCCAGAACCTGTCGCACGACCGTGCGGCGCTCGTCGAGCACGCCCAGGCGTGTCTCCAGCTCAGCAACGCGCCGCTCCGCGTCGTCGCGCGCTGACGCTAGCGCGTTCAGCGCGTCTGCCGGCCCTTCCGCGTCGCCGAAGTCCTCGTCCTCCTCGTCGTAGCTGCTGTCTCCGCCATCCTCCCCGTGCCCTGGGCGAAGCCGGAGGTCGTCCACGAGGTGCTGGCGGTCGGCCTCCGGCACGACGGTCGCGACCACGACGTGTTCGCCGTGGGCGGAGATGTCCAACGTCGAGGTGCACACAGAGCACTGATGCTGCTCACGTTCAGCGTCCTGGCGCTCCTTGGTGACCGGACCGGCGCAACGCGGGCAGACGTGGGGTTGAAGTTGTTGGAAGAAGAAGGACGCGTACGCGTCCTCGGCCTGCTGAACCCGAAGGGCCTGCTCCGCGTTAAACTGGGCGGTCGCCACCGACAAGCCCGACTGGGCGGCGAGCAGGCGGTGGTTGAGGGTGGCGGTCTGGTCGTCCAGATCGGCGAGTTCCTCGACGGCCGCGGTGACCGAGTCGAGGTCATACTCAGTCGAGCGGATCTGTTCGAGGGCCTTCTGTGCCTTCGAGACCGCGTCCTCGGCACGCTCGTGGGCCTCGTGCAACGCGGTGGCGTGCTTCTTCGTGGCATCCTCGAGCCCGGTGAGCTCAGCCTTCGCGACCGTCACCGCGGACGTCGCCTCGTTGCGGGCCGCTGCCCACTTCGCGCCGGCGAACATCGACAGCAGCCGCGCCGGCAACCCCGCGAACTTCTGCTCACCGAGGAGCATGTCGAGGTTGTCGCCGCGGATGAGGAGCGCGCCGGCGTAGGTGGGCCACACGTGCTGGGTGCGGCGCCCCTCTTGGGTGGCGGCGATCGCGGGCAGCCGCAACGCGGCCATCATCGCCGCGCCCATGACGTCCTCGAACGTGTCGTCGCTGTCGAACGTGCCGACGATGGTTTCGCCCGCACCCGAGGTTCTGGTCAGCTGACCGGTGGGCCGGTCGGAGTTGTCGTGGTCGACATCGAAGGTGACCTGGTGCGCGACACTGTCTATGGAGAGGCCGACCTCGACGTGGTCGACCCAAGAGCGCACCTCGTTCTTCAGGTCGCAACGCCCCCGCAGCGCCCACATGAGGATGCGCAGGGTGCTCGACTTCCCGCGCAGGTTCTCGTCGCTCCCGACGCCGTACAGGCCGGTCCTAAGGTCCCAACTGAACGTGAACGGAACCTCTTCGCGGTAGTAGGTGTCGACCGCGACACCTGCACTGGTGACACCGGTCAGGACCTTTGTCCCGCGGAACGCGAGCCTGGTGAACCGCAGGTGCGCGGGCGTCGGCTGTGACGCCGACGTGGACACCTGGTGCTTGGCCAACACCGCCTCGACCTCTGCGAGACGGTCCGGGTCGCGGAGGTCGTCGGCGACGGCCTGACCAAGTCTGCTCACTGCTGCTCCAAGGTCTTGTCGGCGGTGCCGCCGGTGGTCTCAGGGGTTGCACCCGCTGCGGTCGACGTCTGACTCAGTAGCGCTAGTCGTTGGATGACCTGCTCGCTGATGGATCCGATGGTGGTGCCCCAGACCGCGTCGGCGTATTTGTCCTGCAAATACTGCCGTTCCTTCAGCTTGGTGCCACTGTCCGTGCCGGCGACCTGATGGACGAGCTGCGCCTGCTGTGAGTACCAGCTCAACACGTCTGTGGCGGCGAGCTCGTCGGCCTTCTCCCCACCGAGCTCGGTGAGGAAGAACTGGTTCCGCAACGGCTTCGGCGGGACGCCGCGGCGCCGCACCAACCCCAGTCCGTACGCCTGGAGGATGGCGAACGCATCGTCGACCTCCTCGTACGCGCCGTAGAACCACTTCGGCATCGGGTAGTGGTGCCACGCGGGCTCTGGGTCCGTCAGCAGACCCTCCGCCACGGCGAGGTACCCGGCGTCCAGCATGCCCGCCTCGACTGCCGTCACGAGCTCATCAGCCAGATAGTCCGGGTTCCGCAACCAGAAGTCGAGCGCCTGCAGGCGCCGCTCGCTGCGAATGACCTGCGCCGTGCCTGCCGCGTCGCTGCCCCCAACCGGATCTCCGCACACCCGCAGCAACACCAGCAGCCGGATCGCGTGCTGCGTCCGGGTCGCCGCGCTCGGCGACGGTAGCTCTGCGGTCAAGACGTTCCCCTTCCGGCATCTTCGTGCGGTGCTCGTCGGCTCCAAGTCGACCGCTCAGGCTACGGGCAATACCTGCCGCAGGTCACCGATTTCCCCGCGCGGCCTCTTCGAGGCCGCTCAAAGACGTCCAGAACCACCAACACCCAAGTCCTACGCACCAAACTACTGTTCACGAACTCGGCCAGATCGCTACGCCTAGGCGTAGATCGTCGTAAAGGTCGTCCAGCTGCTTCCCCGACTTGGGCGCAAACGTGTCGCGGAGCGCGAGGGTTCGCCACGCAGCATCATGGACCGTCTTCAGGTAGTCGCCGATGAAGTCCCCCTCTTCCAAGGTTGAACTGGTGCCGCCATGAGCGACCGCGCTGCGGACCGAATACGCCCGCTGATAGACACGGCGTCGCTCCTTGCGGACGCTGACGTCCGGATGTAGGAGTGCGTACCGGTCGGCCATCGCGCCGCCTGGTAGGGAGGCCTTTCCGCTTAGAAGCGCGTCGAGCGCGACACCGAGCGCAAGGGCTGCGTCGTCTCGGGCCAAGGTGAAGTACGCCTCCTCGAACCAACGGGCCGACAGACGGACGGTCCGGGACAGGAAGTCAGGCTCAAAGCATGAGAACACCGCGTCCCTCAGCTCCGTCTGCACCAGTAGGTCACCCAGCGGCATCGGCTCCGAGCCGAACCACTCTACTTGAGTCTGGCGTCCGAACAATTC
This sequence comes from Solicola agrisoli, assembly GCF_049059935.1. Taxonomy (NCBI): domain Bacteria; kingdom Bacillati; phylum Actinomycetota; class Actinomycetes; order Propionibacteriales; family Nocardioidaceae; genus Solicola; species Solicola agrisoli. Next base: position 55,460 of record NZ_JBMGQR010000010.1, read on the forward strand.
CCCGACAACTAGCGGAGAGGAAGCGAGTTCGACCCGCGCTACGTCCGATAGGCCCCGGTCGATCGCACCTCGGTCAAGCGCAAGGCCCCTCACGCCTGGCCGATTTGTTGGGCCTCGCCGATAGACGCCATGCCCTGCCAAGTCGGGCTCAAGCAGGAGGCAGAGAGCTATCAGCTCATCGAGTAGGCGCTCGGCGTTCTTTGTGGCGAGGGTGCCTTGTCCCTGCGTCCAGCAGGCGAAGACAACCGGATACGGCGCATCGTCTCCGTGGATGCGCGGCTGGACTTGCTCATCAACCCATTCTTGCCAGGTTGACGGAATGGGAGAGGGGCGACCGTTTGAGGCCGACGTGAGCAGCTCGTGGAACTTCTTATCGGCCTTGCCGACGATGAAATTACCGTACGCAATGGGCTCGGCGGTCCATGTCACGTTCGAGACCAACACGACCGTCAGTGACGGACCGACCGTCCTGACTTGGGTCACGGCAGAATCAACAAAAGCTTCGCGGTCACTCTTTGTCTTGGCCACCGCAATTAATGACCCGATGACGGACCAGAACTCTTCTGGATACCAGCGTTCCTTCACGGCCGACTCGGCCAGCAATTTTGAAACGGCCGCTTCGAAGGGCTCCATTCCGCTGGCGTTCAGGGTTAGTGGCCCTTCCGGGCTATTCATGATGGGAGCGCCGGACCGGCGGTAGGGCTCGTAACCCCACCCATAGTCCCAAGCGTCTCCCGTGGGTACTGCCTGCAACCCGTCACACGCTGCTAGCAGCATCTCCTGCACCGATTTCGACTTCGCAGAACCCATCTACATCTCCGATCGCTCCGACAAAGGTTAGCGCGATCGTCGTTCGGCGGTGGCGTCGCGATTATCAGGACGTGCGCCTTTCCACTGCGTATGTGCCCATCGATCAGGCACCGGTCATTCACTCTCCGATGACCGCGCCGGGCACCTAGGCTCGTTGTATGAGCGACCTGGGCCACGATGGATCCGTCGCTCGCGGGCGGGGTGGGTTCGATGACTAGCGCCGAGACTCGCTCCGTCACTGACAAGGTGCTGGCGCTGCTGGCGGCGTTCGACGCGCAGTCCCCCGAGCTGACGCTGAGCGAGCTCGCCCGCCGAGCGGAGGTGTCGCTGTCGACGGCGCACCGGCGGGTGGCGGAGCTGGTGGAGTGGGGGGCGCTGGAGCGGACGTCGGCGGGGCGGTACCGGGTGGGGCTGCGGCTGTGGGAGGTGGCGTCGCTGGCGCCGCGGGGGCAGCGGCTGCGGGAGGTGGCGCTGCCGTTCCTGGAGGACCTCTACGTCGTCACCCGCCAGAACGTGCAGCTGGCGGTGCGCGAGGGCGACGAGCTGGTGTTCGTCGAGCGGCTGGCGGGGCGCGAGGCGGTGCCGGTGATGACGCGGGTCGGCGGGCGGTTCAGCCTGCACGCGACGGGCGTCGGGCTGGTGCTGCTGGCGTTCGCGCCGGCGGAGGTGCAGGAGCGGGTGCTGTCCGGTGACCTCACCCGGTACACCGAGCACACGCTCACCGACCCGCGCGAGCTGCGCCGCGTGCTCGCGCAGGTGCGGGCCGAGGGGTTCGCGGTGAGCGACCGGATGGTCACCGTCGACGCGCTGTCGGTCGCCGCCCCGGTCGTGGACGCGGCGGGTGGCGTCGTCGCCGCGATCTCGCTGGTCGTCCTGGCCGACGACGCCGCGCCCGTCCGGTCGCTGGTGACCACCGTGCGCACCGCCGCGCGGGGCGTCTCGCGTGCGCTCGGCATGCCGGTCGACCTCGGGTCGGCGCCTGGCGGACCTCCCGAGCTTCTGGGTCAGTCTTCCACTGAGTGAAAGCCTGGTGTCGCGGGTCACGTCGGCCACGTCACAGTCGGGGCACACCCGACCAGAGGAGCCGACGTGTCCGTGCTCGACCGCCAGATGTCAGCGACCGCCAAGATCTTCCCCCACCCGCGCGACGCGTGGTACGTCGCCGCGTGGGACCACGAGGTCACCGCGAAGGCGCCGCTCGCGCGCACGATCGCCGACCGTCCCCTCGCGCTGTACCGCACCCAGGACGGACGGCCGGTCGCGCTGGCCGACGCCTGCTGGCACCGGCTCGCACCGCTGTCCATGGGCAAGCTGGTCGGCGAGGACGAGCTGCAGTGCCCGTACCACGGGCTGCGCTACAACTCCTCGGGCCGCTGCACCGCGATGCCCGCCCAGGAGACGGTCAACCCGAGCGCGTCGGTGCCGTCGTTCCCCGTCGTGGAGAAGCACCGCTACGTCTGGGTCTGGGTGGGCGACCCCACCAAGGCCGACCCCGACCTGGTGCCCGACATGCATCAGATGGACGGAGGCGACTGGGCCGGCGACGGGCTGACCATCCACGCCGACTGCAACTACCAGCTGGTGCTCGACAACCTGATGGACCTCACGCACGAGGAGTTCGTGCACAGCTCCAGCATCGGCCAGGCCGAGCTGAGCGAGGCCGAGTTCAGCACCACCCACGACGGCAGCACGGTCACCGTCAGCCGCTGGATGCGCGACATCGACCCTCCCCCGTTCTGGCTCAAGAACATGCGTGACAAGTTCCCCGGCTTCACCGGCAAGGTCGACCGCTGGCAGATCATCCACTTCGAGGCCCCCTCGACGATCTGCATCGACGTCGGCGTCGCCAAGGCCGGCACCGGCGCGCCCGAGGGCGACCGCTCGCAGGGCGTCAACGGCTACGTGATGAACACGATCACCCCCGAGCGCGACCGCAGCTGCCACTACTTCTGGGCGTTCATGCGCAACTACCGCCTCGACAGCCAGCTGATCACCACCCAGCTGCGCGACGGCGTGCACGGCGTGTTCGCCGAGGACGAGGTGATGCTCACCGCGCAGCAGAAGGCCATCGACGAGAACCCGGACTACGAGTTCTACAGCCTCAACGTCGACGCCGGCGGCATGTGGGTGCGGCGCATCCTCGACCGGATGCTGGTGGCCGAGGGACGGCTCGACCCCGGTGACGTGTCGGTGACGAACCACGCCCCCGCCGAACGTCCCAGCGTCACCGCCGGAGCCTGACGTGGTCGCCGACAACCGACCGGTCTGGCAGCTGGCCGAGGTGGTCGAGTCACGCCCGGTGACCGACCAGGTCCGGCGGATCACGCTGCGCCGCCCCGGCACGAGACGCGCCCAGCCGGGCTCGCACGTCGACGTCCGCGTCGACCTCGGCCCGCGCACCGACGTCCGGTCCTACTCGGTCGTCGAGGCGAGCGCGGACGGGTCGCTCGTCACCGTCAGCGTGATGCTGGCGCCACGGTCGCGCGGCGGGTCGCGCTTCATGCACGGCCTGCGCGAGGGCGACGTCGTCGAGTGCACCCAGCCGCTGCAGAACTTCGACCTGCGGCTCGGCGCACCCCGCCACCTGCTGGTGGCCGGCGGCATCGGCATCACCGCACTGGCCGCGATGGCCGAGACGCTGCGCACCACCGGCCGCGACTACACGCTCGTCTACGTCGGACGCTCCCGCGCCGCGATGGCCTACCTCGACGACCTCGAGGCCGCCCACGGCGACCGGCTGCGCGTGCACGTCGACGACGAGGGCGACCCGCTCGACCTCACCGCGCTCGTCGAGGAGGTCCGCGGCTCGCCGACGGCCCGCGCCACCGAGCTCTACGTCTGCGGCCCGATCCGGCTGATGGACGCGGTCCGCCGCGCCTGGGCCGTCGCCGGGCTGCCCGTGCACAACCTGCGCTTCGAGACGTTCGGCAACAGCGGCTGGTTCGACGCCGAGGACTTCGTCGTCCGCGTGCCACGCCTCGGGCTCGAGACCACGGTCGGCGCCGACACCACGATCCTCGAGGCGCTCACCGAGGCCGGCGCCGAGATGATGTTCGACTGCCGCAAGGGCGAGTGCGGCCTGTGCCAGGTCGACGTCCGCGACGTCGACGGCCGCCTGGACCACCGCGACGTCTTCTTCAGCGCGCGCCAGCACGAGTCCGGCGACCAGCTCTGCACCTGTGTCTCGCGCGTCGCCTGCGGCGACGGCCGCACCGGCGTGCTCACCCTCGACCTCCCCTGACCCCTCCCCCACACCCCTGACGCCCTCGGACCCCGGAGCCCCCGATGAACCTGCGCGACCACCTCGACCGATCGCCCATGACGCCGTACCAGTGGACCGTCGTCGCCCTGTGCATCGTCCTCAACGCCCTCGACGGCTACGACATCGCCGCGATGTCCTTCACCTCCACCCGCGTGCAGGACGAGTTCGCGCTCAGCGGCTCGCAGCTCGGCTGGCTGATCAGCGCCACGCTGATCGGCATGGCCGTCGGCGCCGCGGTGCTCGGCAACGTCGCCGACCGGTGGGGACGACGCCCGACGCTGCTGACCGCTGTCGGCCTCGCGACCGCGGGCATGCTGCTCGCCGCGGCGGCACCGTCGGCGACGGTCCTCGGAGGCATCCGGTTCGTCACCGGCCTCGGGGTGGGCGGCATCCTCGCCTGCGTCACCGTGATCATCACCGAGTACTCCAACCGGCGACGCCGGGGTCTCGCGATGGGGCTCTACACCGCCGGCTACGGCATCGGCGCGACGCTGGGCGGGTTCGCGGCCGTGGCGCTGCAGGGCGCGCACGGCTGGCGCTCGGTCTACCTCGTGGGCGGCCTGGTCAGCGTCGTCGTGCTCGCGGCGCTCGTCGCGGTGCTCCCCGAGTCGGTGCACCACCTCGCGAGCCACCGCCCGCAGGGCCACGAGGCACGCCTGCGCCGCATCGCCGACCGTCTCCGCGTGCCCGCCGACGTCGACCTGCTCCCCGAGGTCGAGCCCGTCGCGCCCGACGTCACGCCGGCCAGCCCGTCCGCGCTGTTCGGGCCGTCCACCCGCCGGGCCACCCTGGCGATCTGGGTGGCGTTCTTCGCCACGATGTTCGGCTTCTACTTCGTCAACTCGTTCACGCCGCGCATCCTCGTCGACGCCGGCATGACCGCCGACCAGGGCGTCCACGTCGGCATGGCCCTGGCCATCGGCGGCGCTGTCGGGTCCGTCGCCTACGGGCTGCTCGTCGCGCGGTACGACACCGCACGGCTGCTCGTGCTGACGCTGGTCGCGTCCGCGGCCGCCGTCTCGGTGTTCGTGGTCTCGACGGGTGCGCTCGCCGCCGCGGTCGTCGTGGGCGTCGTGGTCGGGATGCTCGTCAACGCCTGCGTCGGCGGCCTCTACACCGTCACGCCCACCCTCTACCCGACGGCCGTGCGCGCGTCCGGCGTCGGCGTGGCCCTCGGGGTCGGGCGGCTGGGTGCGATCCTGGCGCCCGTCGCCGCCGGCAGCCTGCTCGACCTCGGGTGGACACCGGACCACCTCTACCTGATGGTGGCCCTGGTGCTGCTGCTCGGCGCCGCCGCCGCCTGGCTGCTGCCGCGCCCCGCCGTCAAGACCCGTCCCGAGCAGACGGTCGCCGCACCCGTGCGGCAGACCACCTCCCGCTGACTTCCCCTTCACCCACGCCGAACGACAGGAAACCCCCGTGACCCACCAGGTACGTCTGCACATCGCCGGTCAGGACCGTGACGCCACCGGCGGCGGCACCTTCGAGCGCCGCAACCCCGTGAGCGGGGACGTCGTGACCACCGTCGCGTCCGCGGGCGTCGAGGACGCCGTCGCCGCGGTGGACGCGGCGGCCGCCGCCTTCCCGGCGTGGGCCGCGACCGGTCCGGGCGAGCGACGCGCACTGCTCCTCGCGGCCGCCGACCGTCTCGAGGCGAAGGCCGACGACTTCGCCGAGGCCACCGTCGACGAGATCGGTGCGCCGGCCCACTGGGCCCAGTTCAACGTGGGCCTGGCCGCCTCGGTGCTCCGCGAGGCGGCGTCGCTCACCACCCAGGTGCTGGGCGAGACGATCCCGTCGAACGTCCCGGGCAGCCTGTCCCTCTCGGTGCGCAAGCCCGCCGGCGTCGTGCTCGGCATGGCGCCCTGGAACGCGCCGGTCATCCTCGGCGTGCGGGCCCTCGCGACGCCGCTCGCGGTCGGCAACACCGTCGTGTTCAAGGCGAGCGAGAAGTGCCCGCAGATCCACCGGCTCATCGTCGACGCGCTCGTCGAGGCCGGGCTGCCCGACGGCGTCGTCAACTTCGTGTCGCACGCCCCGCAGGACGCCGCCGCGGTCGTGGAGGCGATGATCGCGCACCCGGCCGTCCGCCGCGTCAACTTCACCGGCTCCACCGCGGTCGGACGCATCATCGGCCGGCTGTGCGGCGAGCACCTCACCCCGAGCGTCCTCGAGCTCGGCGGCAAGGCCCCGTTCGTCGTCCTCGACGACGCCGACCTCGACGCCGCGGTCGACGCCGCGGCCTTCGGCGCCTTCGCGAACTCCGGCCAGATCTGCATGTCGACCGAGCGCTTCATCGTCGACGAGCGCGTCGCCGACGAGTTCGTCCAGAAGCTCGCGGCCAAGGCCGACTCGCTCCCCTTCGGCGACCCCACCGGCCACGTGGTGCTCGGCTCGGTGGTCGACGCCGACACCGTCGAGCGCTGCAACGCCCTGCTCGACGACGCCGTCGGGTCGGGCGCGCGCGTCGTGGCCGGCGGCCGGGCCGACAGCACCCTGATGGCCGCGACGTTGGTCGACGGCGTCACCGACCGGATGCGCCTGTGGACCGAGGAGTCGTTCGGCCCGGTCAAGTCGATCATGCGCGTCGACGGTGTCGACGCCGCGGTCGACGCCGCCAACGACACCGAGTACGGGCTGTCGGCGGCGGTCTTCGGCCGCGACGCGGCCCGCGCGCTGGCGGTCGCGCAGCGGATCGAGTCGGGCATCTGCCACGTCAACGGGCCGACCGTCCACGACGAGCCGCAGATGCCGTTCGGCGGCGTGAAGGCGTCGGGCTGGGGCCGGTTCGGCGGCGCGGCCGGCGTCCACGAGTTCACCGACACCCAGTGGATCACCGTGCAGACCGGGCCGCGGCACTACCCGTTCTGAGGTGCGCCGTCGCGCAACCGCGGCGGCACCTCAAGGTCCGGCCGTTCGGTGAACAGCGGCGGGCGCGCTCGTCTAGCCTTCGAACCCGTTGTCCCTCTCGGATCGGAGACCCCGTGCGGGCCCAAGACGCGCAGACGCCCGGCGCCCGCGCCAAGGCGGTGGCCACCGCGCTCCTGAGCGCCGTCACGGGTGGCCTGCTGCTCGTCGCGCTGACTCCCGGACCGGCGCAGGCCGTCACCCGGACGTCCTCGGGCGTGACGTGCACGATCGTGGGGACGAAGGGTCGTGACGTGCTCAAGGGCACGTCCGGGCGCGACGTCATCTGCGGGCGCGGCGGCAACGACGTCATCAACGGCCGCGGTGGCAACGACGTCATCGACGGAGGTGCCGGCAACGACAGGCTCACCGGCTCGACCGGCAATGACGTGCTCGTCGGTGGCGCGGGCAGGGACACGCTCGTCGGGTCGGGCGGCAAGGACCGACTCACCGGCGGGTCCGGCGACGACAGGCTCGTCGGCGGAGCGGGGGACGACGCGCGCCTCGACGGCGGGGCGGGCAACGACACGATCTCCGGCGGAGCGGGCCACGACAGGCTCGACGGCGGCACCGGCACGGACACCGTCGCCGGCGGCAACGGCAACGACGTGGTGGAGGGGGGCGCCGGCACCGACCGCGTCACCGGCGGGGCGGGCGCCGACCAGGGCACCGGCGGCACCGGCAACGACGTCGTCCTGGGCGAGGCCGGTGACGACGACCTGAACGGTGGACAGGGGTCGGACACCGTCGACGGTGGCACCGGCTTCAACCTGTGCGACTCCCCAGGCGACTCCGGCGACCGGCAGATCCGGTGCGCCACCGACACGAGCGCGCCGGTCCTGCAGGACCTGCGCCTGTCGCAGACGACGGTCGACGTCAGCCGCGAGGCCCAGGTCATCCGTGTCCGTGCGCGGGTCACCGACGACACCGGCGTCAAGCGCGTGCAGATCGGGCCCAGCTCAGCCGGTCTGCTGTCGGGCACCGCGCGCGACGGCGTCTGGACCGCGCTGATCCCGGTCCCCCGGTTCATCAAGCCCGGACCGCGCGTCCTCGACGTCTCGATGGGCGACCGGGTCGGCCGCGACTCGTGGGACGCACGTGCGGACGCCTACACGATCGTCAACTCGGTCGTGGACCGCGAGATGCCCGTGGTGCGTTCCCTGAGCCTCGACGCCTCGAAGCTGGACGTGCGCAGCTCCGACAGGTCGATCACCGCCACCGTCCGGGTGACCGACGACCTCGCCGGCCCCGCCGACCCGGTCCTGGTGTGCCCGTCGCACCAGTCCTCGGAGGGATTCGGCCAGGGCGGCGCGTGTGCCTCGATGCAGAAGGTGGCCGGGACGGCGCGCGACTCCACCTGGCGCGGCACCCTCGACGTCCCCAAGGGTGCGCCCAGCGGGACGTGGAACGCGGACGTCTGGATCGACGACGCCGCTGGCAACTTCGCGAACGACTACTGGCTCGGCCCGGACTCGTACGTCGCCAACAAGGCCCTCAGCCCCGACGACGAGCCGCGCTACCGGCCTCTCCCGAACGGCGCGGGCCGATTCACGGTCGTGGGCAGCGCTCGCGACACCCACGCTCCGGTGCTGACCTCGTTGCGGATCACGCCCTCGACCGTCGACACCTCGCGGGGCGCGGTGAGCGTCAGCGTCGACATCGCCGGAAAGGACGTCGAGGGCATCACCGACGCCGGCCTGTTCATCAACGGCTACGCAGGCTGGCCCCACAACCCCAGCTCGGCTGCCAACGTCCAGATCGCCTGGGCAAGCGACTTCGAGCTGGTGAGCGGCACGCGCACCGACGGCGTCTGGCGCAGGACCTTCGTGGTCCCCGGCGGCACACCGAACGGGACCTACTGGATCCAGGCGACGCTCGAGGACCAGGCGCACTTCACGTCGTGGGTCTCCGACGACTCGCCCTGGACGAGCGGCACCCAGCTGCTCACCGACGCCCTCGCGCCCACCGGCACGCACTTCGTCGTGGCGAACTCCGGCTGACGGGCGGGTGCCGCGCGGCAGCGGCGCCTCCTCACGGTCTCTCCGTTCCACGAACAACGGTGGGCGCGCTCCTCTAGCCTTCGAACCCGTCGTCCTCTCGGATCGGAGTCCCTGTGCGGGCCGAACACGTGCAGCCGCCCGGCGTCCGCGCCACGTCAGTGGCCACCGTGCTCCTGAGCGTCGTCACGGGCGGACTGCTGCTCGTGGCGATGGCGCCCGGACCGGCGCAGGCCGTCACCCGGACGTCGTCCGGGGTGACGTGCACGATCGTGGGGACGACGGGTCGGGACGTGCTCAAGGGGACGTCGCGCCGCGACGTCATCTGCGGCCGTGGCGGCAACGACGTCATCAACGGTCGCGGCGGGAACGACGTCATCGACGGTGGTGCCGGCAAGGACAAGGTCACCGGCGGCGCGGGCAACGACACGCTGATCGGTGGGCCGGGTCGTGACCGGCTCGCCGGGTCCGCGGGCAGGGACCGTCTCGCCGGCGGGTCCGGCGGCGACACGCTCGCCGGCGGGACGGGCGACGACCGCGCCGTCGACGGCGGGCCCGGTGACGACGAGCTCAGCGGCGGCGCCGGGTCGGACCACGTCGACGGCGGCCCCGGGTTCAACCTGTGTGACCACCCCAGCGCCGCCGGCGACCGGAAGGTCCGGTGCGCGACGGACAAGAGCGCTCCGGTGGTGCGCGAGCTCCGACTGTCCCGCACCTCGGTCGACGTCAGCTCCGCCGCCCAGCGGATCCGCGTCCGGGTGCGGCTCACCGACGACACCGGCGTGAAGCGGGTGCAGATCGGCCCCACCCACCCGTACCTGGCCTCCGGCACCGCGCGGGACGGCATCTGGACCGCGGTCGTCGTCGTCCCGCGCTACATCAAGCCCGGTGCGCGAGACATCGACATCTCCGTCACCGACCGCGTCGGCCGGCACAGCTCGGTCTCGCGCTTCGGCGCGTACACCGTCCGGAACACGGTGGTCGACCGGGCGATGCCCGTCGTGCGGTCGCTCCGCCTCAGCGCCTCGACGGTCGACGTCCGCAAGGCGGGCACGTCCGTCACCGCCACCGTGCGGGTGACCGACGACCTCGCCGGGGCCAGCTACCTGGCCCTCTGTCCCGCGCACGCCTACCCGACGCAGACGCCGAGCTTCCGACAGGCCGGCGCCTGCGCGTCGATGTCCAGGAAGTCGGGGTCGGCGCGCGACTCGGTCTGGAAGGGCAGGCTGGAGGTCCCCAAGGGCTCGACCGGCGGTACCTGGAACGTCGAGGTCTGGATCGACGACGCGGCGGGCAACTCCGGCAACGACTTCTGGTTCGGGCCGGACGGCTACGCCGCCCTCAGGGAGCACGGCCCCATCACCGAGCCGCGCCACCGGGCGCTGCCAGGCGGTGCCGGACGGTTCACGGTCCGGGGCGCCCCGCACGACACCCACGCCCCGGTGCTGACGTCGTTGCGGATGTCTCCCTCGACCGTCGACACCTCGGACGGCGCCAAGCGCGTCACGGTCGACCTCGCGGGCCGCGACGTCGAGGGCATCACCAGTGTCTGGCTCCACGTCAGCGGTCGCCCCGGCCGGCCCGAGGACCAGGGCTCCACCGACTCCATCGACATCGCCTGGATCGACGAGCTCACCCGCGTGAGCGGCTCGGCCAGGAACGGCGTGTGGCGCGCCACCTTCGTGGTGCCGGGAGGCACCCCGGACGGCCGCTACTGGATCCAGGCATCGCTGCAGGACCGCGGGTACTTCGAGTCGTGGGTGTCCGGCGACTCGGGCTGGACGACCGACAACCACGTCCTCACCCCTGCTCTCGCGCCCACCGGCACGCACTTCGTCGTGGCGAACTCCGGCTGACGACCGGTGCGCTCCTCCCTGCTGCAGGTGGCGCTGAACGGGTCCGCCCTGCACGACCACATGCCACGCTCGCCGGACGAGACCGCCGACGACGCCGCCGCCTCGGTGGAGGCGGGGGCCAACGCGATCCACCTGCACGCGTTCGACGACGACGGCGTCGAGACGTTCGAGGACCGGTACGTGGCGCGCACGCTCCGGGCGGTGCGGCGGCGGTGCCCGGGCGTGCCCGTCAACATGACGACCTTCGCCGAGATCGAGCCCGACCCTGCCCGGCGCCTGGCCCAGATCTCCGCATGGACCGAGCTGCCCGACCTGATCCCCGCCAACCAGGGCGAGCAGGGCGTCGACGACATCGCCGGGCTGCTCGCGTCGCGCGGGGTCGGCATCGAGGCGTGCCTGCTGTCCGTGGACGACGCCCGCGCGTTCGTCGACCGACCCGACCCTGTGCGGTACGAGCGCATCTTCGTCGAGCCGATGGACGAGGACCCGGCGCGTGCGGTCGCCGACGCCGAGCAGATGAACCGCGTCCTCGACGCGGCCGACGTGACCCTCGAGCGCGTGTTCCACGGCGCGGGCACCGCGACGTGGGACGTCCTCCGCTGGGCCGCCGCACGCGGACACGGCCTGCGCGCCGGGCTCGAGGACACCGACCGCCTGCCCGACGGGAGCCGGGCGGGGTCCAACGCCGAGCTCGTCGCCGCCGCCGCCCGAATCCGCGACGACGCGCGCGCCTGACCGGATCGGGCACGGGCGGTCAGCCGGTAGTGGCGTCCGGCCGCACCACCCTGACGACCGACTCCCGCAGCAGCCGGCGGCGTGCGTCGTGCGCGGCGTCGGGCTCGTCGGCGGTGGCCGCGTAGACGTTGCTCACCGGCGACCAGGCCATCGACATCGCGATCACCATCGCCATCACGTCGAACGGGTCGGCTCCCCCGACGACGGCGCCGGCCCGTTGCGCGCTCTCGATCTGGTCGAGCTTGGCGGCGTCGACACGGTCGGCGTCGGGGGTGAGGTGGCCGGTGGGCCGGCGCTCGAGCCGCGCCCAGGTGGCGAGCCGGATGTGGTCGGGGCGCACCAGGTAGTGGTCGTAGAGGCGGACGGCCCAGTCGGCGAGGTCGTGGGCGTCGATCGGCACCGCGTCCATGATCAGCTCGAACGAGCCGAAGAAGACCGCGTCGAACAGGCCGTCCTTGCTGCCGAAGTAGGCGTACAGCTGGGCCTTGTTGGACTGCGCCTCGGCAGCGATCCGGTCGACGCGCGCGCCGGCGATGCCGAACCGCGCGAACTCGGCGGTGGCGGCGTCGATGATCCGCGCCCGGGTGGCCTCGCCCTTGGGCGTCAGGGAGCGGGTCTCGGCGTCGGTCGACGGAGTCATGCCACGACGATACCTACTGGTTGGTTTGCTTTCGCGGAGCGGCGCGCCTAGATTGCAAACCAACCAGTCAGTCTATTTTGGGAGCGACCATGCGGACCACCCCCGCCTACCGGGCCGAGCAGCCCGGCGACCACCTCACCCTCGGCACCATCGAGCGCCGCGACCTCCGCGCCGACGACGTCGCCGTCCGCGTCACGTACTGCGGGGTCTGCCACACCGACCTGCACTCCCTGCGCGGCACCGACCTCGACACGTTCCCGGTCGTGCCCGGCCACGAGTTCGTCGGCGAGGTCGTCGCCGTCGGCGCCGACGTCGAGCGCTTCGCCGTCGGCGACCCGGTGGCCGTGGGCAACATCGTCGACTCCTGCGGCACCTGCGCGATGTGCCGCGCAGGCCAGGAGAACTACTGCGCCGAGTTCCCGACCCTCACCTACGGCGGGCGCGACCGCGTCGACGGGACTCCGACGCTCGGTGCCTACTCCGCCGAGTACGTGGTGCGCGAGGGCTTCGTCTACCACCGCCCCACCAGCCTCGACCCCGCCGGCGTCGCGCCGCTGATGTGCGCCGGGATCACGGTCTGGGAGCCGCTGCGGCGCTGGCAGGTGGGTCCGGGCAGCCGGGTCGGCGTCGTCGGCATCGGTGGCCTCGGCCACCTGGCCGTCAAGCTGGCCGCCGCCCTCGGCGCCGAGGTCACCGTGTTCACCACCTCGGCGAGCAAGGTCGACGACGCCCGCCGCCTCGGCGCCGCCCGCGTCGTCGTCTCGACCGACGCCGAGCAGATGGACCAGGCGAGCCAGAGCCTCGACCTCGTGGTCGACACCGTCGCGGTCGAGCACGACCTCGAGCCCTACCTGGCCGCGGTCGACCTCGACGGGACCCTGTGCTCGGTCGGTCACCTCGGTCCGGCGTCGGTCCAGACGATGGCGCTGCTCGTGGGCCGCAAGTCGCTGAGCTCGTCGGGCAGCGGCGGGCGCCCGCACACCCAGGAGCTGCTCGACTTCTGCGGTGAGCACGGCATCACCGCCGACGTCGAGGTGGTCGCGTCCGGCGACGTCGGCGTCGCGCTCGACCGCCTCGCCCGCAACGACGTGCGCTACCGGTTCGTGCTCGACATGGCCGACATGGCGTCCTGACGCACGACCTCACCCTGGGCGATGACGACGGACAGCTGCTCCAGCGCGGTCGCGTCCGAGAACGGATCGGCGTCGGCGACGACGACGTCGGCCTGGAAGCCCCGGCGGAGACGGCCCACGCGGTCGGACCACCTGAGCAGGCGGGCCGCGTTGGTGGTGGTGGCGCGCAGTGCGGCGAGGTGGGGCAGGCCCGCCTCGACGAGGAGGCGGAACTCGGTGCCGATGGGGTCGACGTCCGTGCCGAAGGAGTCCGTGCCGGCGACCACCGTGACCCCGCGCTCGTGCGCCGCGCGAACCGCTGCCTGGAGCACGGGGGTGTACTCGCGCCCGCGGGCGGCCAGGACGGGATCGGGCGAGCCCGCGAGCCCGGTGACGGCCGCCATCGTGGGGGTGAAGAACGTGCCGCGGCGTCGCATCTGGTCGAGGGTGGACTCGCCCACGTAGACGCCGTGCTCGATGCTGCGCACCCCCGGCGCGCACGGCGCCGTCGATGCCGGCCTCGCTGTACGCGTGGCACAGCACGTCGGCCGGCCCGGCCGCGGAGACGACTGCCGCGATCTGCTCCCGGTCGTAGACGAGCTCGGTGGGATCCTGCTCGGCGAGGCCGGCGCGGGGGTTGGCACGTGTCTTGACGACGTCGACGCCGCGCGACCGGTTCACCCGGGTCAGGTAGCGCAGGTCGCTCGCCGAGCGCACACCGCCCCGGAGGGCGGCGAGGGGTGCCAGGTCGGGGTCGGCGAGCACCGTGTCGCCGAGGTCGGGGCTGACGAACACGCCCGCCGCACGCATCCGCGGCGCCCGGCCCGGAGCCCACGTCGCGAGCGGGCGCAGCGCGACGTCCTGGTAGAAGTTCGACGAACCGCTGCGCACCGTCGTGGCACCGGCTCGCAGCACGGCGGCCGCGTCGGCCAGCGCGTTGACGTGCACGTGGGCGTCGACCAGCCCGGGCAGCACCCACCGGCCCGAGGCCGAGATGGTGCGCGCGCTCGCCTGGACCGAGCGCACCGCCCGGCGGGTGGCGTCGCGCGTCCCCGACGCCAGCACCGTGCCGCGCGCCAGCACCACGACGGCGTCCTCGACCACGTCACCGGTGAGCGGGTCGACCATCGTGCCGCCGTCGATGACGATCGGGTCGGGAACAGGCGGCTCGCCCCGGCGGCGGGGAGGTGCGTCCCGCGTGCTCGGCGAGGCGGACGCAGCACCGCCGCCCAGGAGCCCGCTCCCGGCCACGCCGGCCAGGATCCCGGCGACGCCCAGGACGCTCCTGCGGCTCGGTACGGTGGGCGGGGTCTCGTTCGAGGCTTCGTGGTCGTGCAGGCACATCTCGGGCTCCTCGATTTTGGTATACCAGGACGGTAGGTCACTGCGCAGGAGGGAGCAAGACCCTGTGACGACGGGTTCTGCGCGCGACGAGGCGCTGGAGCGCATCCGCGACCTCGTGATCGACGGCGAGCTGAGGCCCGGCGACCGGCTGGTGGAACGCCAGCTGGCCGACCGTCTCGGCGTCTCACGCGTCCCGGTCCGCGAGGCGCTGCAGCAGCTCGCCCACGAGGGGTTCGCCGAGGAGCGGCCGACGCGCGGCATGGTGGTCCGTGCGCTCGACGCCGAAGACACCGAGACGCTGTTCGCGGTGCGAGCCGCCCTCGAGGACCTCGTGTGCGACCGCATCGTCCTCACTGCCGACGACGGCGACCTGGCACACCTCGCCGAGCTGGTCGAGCAGGCCCGGGCCTGCCTGGACTCCGACGACCGGGCGCGGGCGATCGCGCTCAACGCCGCGTTCCACCCCGCCCTGGTCGAGGCGGCCCGCAGCGACGTTCTCGGCGCGGTGATGGGGCCCGTCGCAGGGCGGATGCGCTGGCTGCTGAGCCAGCACGACGACCCGGCGTCGATGGTCACCGACCACGCCGCCATCGTCGAAGCCCTGCGACGACGTGACGCACCAGCCGCACGGCACCTCTGCCGCGACCACCTCGCCAGCAGCCGCGCCGCCCTTCGCAGAGCCGGCGACGCTGCCGAGGACTCGACGGCCCACTAGGTTCGGGCCGGTGGGCCACCGCCCACCCCACCGACAGGAGCAGACCGTTGATCCTCATCACCGTGAAGACGAAGGTGAAGCCCGGCATGGCCGACGACTACCTCGCGGCCAACCGCCCCTTCCTCGAGGCGACGCGCCAGGAGCCGGGCAACAAGTGGTTCGAGCAGTACCGCAGCGTGGACGACCCCGACACCATCCTCACCACCGAGGCCTTCGACGACGCCGCGGCCGGCGAGGCGCACGTCAACTCCGAGCACTTCCAGGCGTTCCTGGAGGACCCGAAGACCAAGCCGTTCGTCGCCCAAGCGCCCGACATCATCTACGTCGACATCCCCGACCGCGACGGCTGGGACACGATGTCGGAGTTCTGAGACCCGTTCAGCGGTCGACGAGGGTCGCGACCGGTCAGGCCGTGTGCGGGCGGACGTGCTCGAGCAGCGTGAGGAGGAAGTGCCCGGGCTCCTCGTACATCGCGAGGTGGGCCGAGTGCTCGAACCACTCGACCACGCACGACACGTCCATCGCGTCGAGCCACGGCCCGACCAGCTCGGGCGGCGTCATGCGGTCGTGGCGACCGAGCACCTGGACCATCGGCACCGGGAAGGACGTGACGTCGCCGAGGTCGACGTCGAGCAGCCTGGAGGCCACGGCGTCCGCGCTGAAGCGGTTGCCGGCGTCGGCCGACTCGATCTCGGCGTCGGAGTGGTCGGGCGCCAGGACGTAGCCGCGGCCGTAGTAGTCGCCGTGGTCGCGGTGGGCGGCGAACCCGCCGAGCCTCTGCACCCAGCGACGCTCGGCGTACAGCTTCTCGACGAAGGTGTCGCGGTCACCCGGGTAGGGCAGCAGGTCGTCCAGGCCCGCGGCCGCCTCGTCGTCGCCGACCGCCTCGGCCTGTCGCCGGGCCCACCTCCAGCTCGCCCGCTCCCCCTCGGGCATCGAGACCACCTGCCCGACCCCCACGTAGACGCTGACGAGATCGGGACGAGCGAGCGTCGCCCGCGTCGCCACGACGCTCCCCCAGCTGTGACCGAGCAGGGCGACCTCGGCGACGCCGAGGTGGTCGGTCAGCCACTCCAGCAGCTCGACGAGGTCGTCGACGAACCGGTCGATGGTCAGGGTGGGGCGCACCTGCTCGGGGTCGGTCAGGGCGTGCGACCGGCCGGCGCCGCGCTGGTCGTGGTGGACGACGGTGAAGTACTCCTCCACCGGGCGCTGCCACATCCACGACGTGCCCGAGAGCGGCGACCCCGGGCCTCCGTGCACCAGCACCAGCACGGGCAGGTCCGGTCGACGTCCGCGGATCGTGACCACCTGCGGCACACCGCCCAGCACGACGGTGTGCGTCTCGTCCAGGCTGCCGGGCCCGACGACGCGGTGGTAGTCGGCCGTCACCGTCCGCGGGTCGAGGGCGTCGTCGGGCATGGCGACAGGGTAGGAGCCGAGCCGACGTCCCGCCGCCACCTCGGGAGGTCGACCCCTGGCCCCGACCTCGCCCGACGTCCTATCGTCGGCCCATGGCCGTCGCGAAACCGTCCGTCGTCACTGCCGCCGAGTGGCAGGCCGAGCTGGCCGTCCTCGCCGAGCAGGAACAGGCCGTCGCCGCCCAGATCGGCGCGCTCGCCGCGGCGCGCAAGCGCATGCCGATGGTGCGCGTGGAGGGCGACTACCGCTTCGAGGGGCCGGACGGGGAGGTGTCGCTCGTCGACCTGTTCGAGGGGCGCACGCAGCTGATCCTCTACCGCTTCTTCTTCGAGGAGGGCGTCGGCGGGTGGCCCGACGCCGGCTGCGTCGGCTGCTCGTCGTGGGCCGACGGGGTGGCCCAACTGGGCCTGCTGCACGCCCGCGACATCACCGTCGCGATGGCCTCGCCCGCGTCCCAGCCGCAGCTGCGGGCCTACGCCGAGCGCATGGGCTGGACCGACATCCCCTGGTACACGATCGGGACCGAGTCGTTCACCGAGGACTTCGGCGCCACCGACTGGTTCGCGCTCAACGTCTTCCTGCGCGACGGCGACGACGTCTACCGCACGTACTACCTGCAGAACGGGCCGATGGTGAGCAACATCGGCACCATCACCAGCCTGATGTCGCTCACCCCCTACGGCGGTCAGATCGAGTACGAGGACGTCCCCGAGGGGTGGCCTCAGGCACCGACGTCGTACTGGATGCGCCGGCACGACGAGTTCGACGAGCCGGCACCGTCCGCCCGCGGCTGACCCCCGTCAGGCCTCGCCCATCACCAGGCCCTCGATCGTGTGCTTCTGCGTGATCGGGGTCAGCTCGTCGACGACGGGGCAGGCCAGGTGGTCGCGGACGGTCGCCGGCAGGCCGTCCCAGAACGCGCGGGTGACCGCGAGGTCGTGGTGCTCGGCGTTGCCGCCGGTCGGACCGTCGACGCCCAGGACCAGGACGGGTCGCGGCTTCTGGGAGTGGTTCGTCGTGCCGCGGTGGATGGTGAGCGCGGACCGTGCGGAGATGTCGCCCATCTGCGGGTACTTGCGCACCGCGCGGCCCTCGTACCGGTCGTAGAGGTCCTTGGGCGGGAACATGTCGGCCTTGAAGCTGGGGTCGTCGTCCCAGTGGGTGCCGGGGGCGATCTCGAACGGACCCATGTCCTCCTCGGTGTCGACCGTGGTGACGTTGAAGGCGAGCGACGTGAGCCGCCGGTCGGCACGCGTCTCCTCCGGCATCGGGAAGTCGCGGTGCCACGGCTGGTTCACCGCTCCGGCGAGCGGCACGTCGAAGCCCACCTCGACGACGGTCCACTCCGGTCCGAGCACCGACTCGCACGCCGCCTGCACCCACGGGTGCGCCACCAGGTCGGTGAAGCCGCGCAGCGCCTCGGGGTGGATCTCGACGTAGTAGCGGTTCGGGCCCCGCCCGACGGCTCCGCCCTCGCGTCCACGTGCCTCCACGAACGCGGCGTCGACGTCCTCGGCCAGCTGCTGCACCCACTCCCGGCTGAAGGCGCCCTTGCGGCCGATGATGCCGTCGGTGTGGATCGTCCGCGCGATCTCGGCCGTGTCGATGGTGTCCATGTCGTTCCTCTCGCCGGTGTGGTGCTCCGAGTTTGCAACGTTGCAAACATCCGCGCAACCACCTCGGCCGATCGATGAGACGGTAGGGCCATGAGCGTCAACCTCCGGACGGTGGCCGAGCACGCCGGCGTCTCCGTGCGCACGGTCTCGAACGTCGTCAACGGGTACACCCACGTTTCCGCGGCCATGCGCGAGCGGGTGCAGCGCTCGATCGACGAGCTGGGCTACCGGCCGAACGTCGCAGCACGCACGCTGCGCAGCGGGCGGACGGGCGTGATCGGCCTCGTCGTCCCCGAGGTGCACTCTCCGTACTTCGGCGAGCTCGCGTCGGCGGTGGTCCGGCTGGCCGCCGAGCGCGGATGGATGGTGCACATCGACCAGACCGAGGGCGACGCAGAGCGCGAGCGCCGGCTCGTCGAGGGATCGTCGAGCCGCCTGGTCGACGGCCTCGTCGTCAGCCCGTGGGCCCTCGGTGCGGCCGACCTGACGGCCCGTCCCGACGACGCGGTGCCGCTGGTGATGCTCGGTGAGCGCGACGGCGCCGGGCTGGTCGACCACGTCGCCATCGACAACGTCGGCGCCGCGCGGGAGGCCACCGCGCACCTGGTCGCGACCGGACGTCGGCGGATCGCCGCGGTCGGCCTGCAGCCGCACCTGGCCAATGACACCGCCCGCCTGCGCCTCGCGGGCTTCACCGAGGCGATGCAGGCGGCCGGCCTCACACCGGCGGCCACCGTGGAGGTCCGGGCGCTGCACCGCGCGGACGGGGCCGCCGCCGTCGCAGGGCTGCTGGAGGGGAGCTCCGGGGCGCCCGACGCCGTGTTCTGCTTCACCGACGAGCTCGCCCTGGGCGTCGCGCGCGCCCTGGCCGACCGCGGGCTGACGGTGCCGGACGACGTCGCCCTGGTGGGGTTCGACGACGTCGAGGACGGCCGGTACGCGGTCCCGTCCCTGACGACGGTCTCGCCCGACAAGCAGGCCATCGCCGCCGCGAGCCTGCAGTGCCTGGACGACCGCCTGGCCGACGCGTCGACGCCCGTGCGCGACGTCGTGGTGGGCCACCGCCTGCTCGTCCGCGAGAGCAGCGCGCCCGTCGCGACCTGACCCCGGCTCGGCGGCGTCGCCCCGGTTGCCGCGAACGATCGTTTTTGATCGGTTCGGGCGGTACGGTGCGTGCATGTTCGCCACCGAGCGCCGTCGTCTCATCGTCGATCTCGTGCGCACGAGCGGCGCGATCTCCATTCGCGACCTGGCCGACCAGGTCAGCACGAGCGAGGTCACCGTGCGCCGCGACCTGCAGAAGCTCGCCGACGAGGGCGTGCTGGAGCGACGCCACGGAGGCGCCGTCGCGGTGGGCGAGCAACGGCACGAGCCGAGCTACGCCGAGAAGACGACGGTGGCCGCCGCGGAGAAACGGGCGATCGCCCGACGTGCCGCCGAGCGCGTCCGCGACGGCGAGGCGATCGTCCTCGGCGCCGGCACCACGACGATGGCCCTGGCCCAGGAGCTGCGCGACCGGCAGGACCTCACCGTGATGACCAACTCGGTGCTGGTGGCCCAGGTGTTCGCCGACTGCCCCCAGATCGACGTGGTCCTGACCGGCGGGATGCTCCGCGGGTCGATCTTCGCGCTGGTCGGCAGCGTCGCCGAGCGGTCGCTCGACGGCATGCACGCCGATCACACGTTCCTGTCGGGCAACGGCCTCACCGCCGACAAGGGCCTGTCCACCCCGAATCAGATGGTCGCCGGCATCGACCGCGCGCTCGCCGCCGCGGGCCGCGAGGTCGTGGTGCTCGCCGACCACACCAAGGTCGGCGTCAACTCGGTGGTGCAGACGGTGCCCGCGTCGCGCATCGACCACCTCGTGACCGACCCCGCCGCCGACCCCGACGTGCTCGCGGCACTGGCCGGTCTCGGCATCGTCGTCACCACGACCTGACCGTCCGCCGCCCC
This sequence comes from Solicola agrisoli, assembly GCF_049059935.1. Classification (NCBI taxonomy): domain Bacteria; kingdom Bacillati; phylum Actinomycetota; class Actinomycetes; order Propionibacteriales; family Nocardioidaceae; genus Solicola; species Solicola agrisoli. The sequence goes on from NZ_JBMGQR010000010.1 coordinate 75,829, forward strand.
GTCGCCGGTGCTCGACGACGTCACGATCTGATCACTTCCAGGTCGTCCGATGAACCCCATTGACACCTTCTGACCGTTTGTGGATGAATGCGTAGTGACCCGGCTCACAACCCGGGACCGCACCCTCCACACCCGGAAGCTGGTTCCCATGTCCGTCCTGTCCCGTCTCCCCCGTCCTGCGGCCGCCTGCGCGGTCGCCGCGATCACCGTCTCCGTCGCCCTGGCGGGCTGCGCCAAGTCCGAGGACGACGGCGCGAGCAGCTCCTCGGGCTCGGCCGACTCCTCGGCCGGCGCCCAGGTCGTCAAGCCGGCCGCCACCGAGGGCCCGCAGTGCACGCTCGAGACCTACGGCGCCAAGAAGATCGCGCTGAAGGACGCCACCGTCGGGTTCTCGCAGTCCGAGAAGGAGGACAACCCCTTCCGCATCGCCGAGACCGAGTCGATCGAGTCGGCGGCCAAGGACGCGGGCGTCAGGAAGTTCATCAAGACCAACGCCCAGACCCAGCTGTCCAAGCAGATCTCCGACATCCAGGACCTGCTCGCGCAGGGCGCGAACGTCCTCATCGTCGCGCCGCTGAACTCCGACGGCCTGGAGCCCGCGCTCGCCGCGGCCAAGGCCAAGGGCGTCCCGGTGCTGACGGTCGACCGCAAGCTCAACGCCGCCGCGTGCTCGGACTACGTCGCCTTCCTCGGCTCGGACTTCACCGAGCAGGGCAAGCGCGCGGCCGACGCGATGATCGAGGCCACCGGCGGCAAGGGCAAGGTCGCCGTGCTGCTGGGCTCGTCGGGCAACAACGTCACCACCGAGCGCACGAAGGGGTTCGTGGACCAGGTCAAGGCCGAGGCGCCCGACCTGGAGATCGTCGCCCAGCAGACCGGCGACTTCGCCCGCGACAAGGGCCAGCAGGTCACCGAGCAGCTGCTGCAGTCGAACTCCGACCTCACCGCCATCTACGCCGAGAACGACGAGATGGGCCTCGGCGCCCTGGCCGCCATCCGCGGCGCCGGCAAGACGCCGGGCAAGGACGTCAAGATCGTCTCCATCGACGGCACGCGCAACGCCGTGCAGGAGATCGTCAAGGGCGACTACAACGGCGTGATCGAGTCCAACCCCCGCTTCGGGCCCCTGGCGTTCCAGACCCTGGAGACGTTCCTGTCGGGCAAGCCGGTCAGCGACGAGGTCGTCATCGAGGACCGCGACTACACCCCCGACAACGCCAAGTCCGAGCTCGACTCGGCGTTCTGACGGTCACGTCACCCCAGTCCCCCGCCGGCGGACCGTGCGCGTCCGCCGGCGGGCGCCATCTCCTTCCTCCCTCCCCCTCCGAGAGGTGCTCGCCGTGAGCGTCACCCCCGTGCTCCGCGCCCGGTCCGTGGTCAAGCGCTTCAAGGGCGTCACCGCCCTGGCAGGCGTCGACTTCGACCTGGCGCCCGGCTCCGCCCACGCGCTCGTGGGCGAGAACGGCGCCGGCAAGTCCACGCTGATCAAGGTGCTCACCGGTGTGCACCAGCCCGACGAGGGCGGCGTCGAGGTCGACGGCGAGCCGGTGACGTTCGCGCGTCCGTCCGACGCGCAGCAGGCCGGCGTCAGCACCATCTACCAGGAGGTCAACCTGGTGCCGCTGATGTCGGCGGCCCGCAACGTCTTCCTCGGCCGAGAGCCCCGCAACCGGGTGGGCCTCGTCGACTTCGGGCAGATGAACGCCCGTGCCGCCGAGATCCTCCACGGCTACGGGGTCGACGTCGACGTCCGTCGGCCGCTGCGCACCCTGGGGCTCGGCGCGCAGCAGATGGTCGCGCTCGCGCGGGCCGTCAGCGTGGACGCCCGCGTCGTGATCATGGACGAGCCCACCTCGTCGCTCGAGGCGCGCGAGGTCGCCACCTTGTTCTCGGTGATCGAGCGTCTGCGCGCCGACGGCATCGCGATCGTCTACGTCAGCCACCGGATGGACGAGCTGTACGAGGTCTGCGAGCAGGTCACCGTGCTCCGCGACGGCTCGGTCGTGCACACCGGTGAGCTCGCCGACCTCCCCCGCCTCGACCTCGTGTCGATGATGCTCGGGCGCTCGGTGCAGGACGTCCGGTCCGAGGGCGTCACCGAATTCGGCGGCGACCACACCACCGACGACGCGCCCGTGCTCGTGGCCGACCACCTCACCCGCCAGCACCAGATCGACGACGTCGCCCTGCAGGTGCGTCCGGGCGAGGTGCTCGGCCTCGGCGGTCTGCTCGGTGCCGGCCGCACCGAGACGCTCAAGGCGCTGTCCGGGGCCACACCGGTCGACGGCGGCACCGTCACCGTCGACGGACGCACGGTGCGGCCCGGGTCGGTGGCCGCGGCGATCCGCGCCGGCATCGTCATGCTCCCCGAGGACCGCAAGTCCGAGGGCATCATCCCGGGGCTGTCGGTCCGGGAGAACATCGTGCTCGCGGCGCTCCCCCGCCTCTCGCGGGCCGGCGTCACCTCGCGGCGCCGTCAAGACGCCATCGTCGAGGTGATGATGACGCGGCTGCGGATCAAGGCCTCGAGCCCCGAGCAGCCCGTCTCGGAGCTGTCCGGGGGCAACCAGCAGAAGGTGATGATCGCCCGCTGGCTGGCCATGAGCCCTAAGGTGCTGCTGCTCGACGAGCCCACCCGCGGCATCGACGTGGGCGCCAAGGCCGAGGTCCAGGCCCTCGTCGACGAGCTCGCGGCCGAGGGTCTGGCGATCGTCCTGGTGTCCTCCGAGCTCGACGAGATCGTCGAGGGCGCCGACCGCCTGCTCGTGCTCCGCGACGGCGGGGTCGTCGCCGAGCTGCGCGGCGACGACGTCAACCAGGACGCCCTGATGGGGGCGCTCGCCAGCGCCCCCGCCGCCACCGCGACAGAGGAGGCCGTCCGTGGCTGAGTCGACGATCACCGTCCCCGACACCGGCAGCGGCCGTGGCGCCTCGGTGTGGGGCGCGCTGCGCGACTACGGGGTCTACGCGGCGCTCGGCGTCGTCCTGCTGGGCAACCTGGCGTTCACGCACGACTTCTTCGCCGTCGACAACCTGCGCATCCAGCTCGTGCAGGTGGTGCCGGTGCTGCTGGTGGCGCTGGGCATGGCGCTGGTGATCGGCACCGAGGGCATCGACCTGTCGGTCGGCGCCGTGATGGCGCTCGCGGCCGCGGCCCTGCCCCTGTACCTCGGGTACGGGTTCTGGGTCGCGATCGTCGTCGCGCTCGCGCTCGGCGCCGTGGTCGGTGTGGTCAACGGCGGGATCATCGCCTACGTCGGCGTGCAGCCCATCGTGGCGACCCTGGCGCTCATGGTGGCCGGGCGCGGCATCGCCCTGGTGATCTCCGACGAGCAGCTCAAGTCGGTCACCAACCCGACCCTCCTCGACCTCGGCACCGCCTCGGTGCTGGGCGTCCCGGTCATCGTGCTGCTGGCCGCGGTGCTGGCGGTGGCGGTGGGGCTGCTGGTCGCCCGCACCACGTTCGGACGCCAGCTGGTGGCCGTCGGCGGCAACCGGCGCGCGGCCGAGCTGTCCGGCCTGCCGGTCAAGCGGGTGCTCGTCTCGGTCTACGTGATCTGTGCGCTGCTCGCCACGGTGGCCGGCGTCGTGGGCGTGGCCCGCTCCGGCGCCAGCGTCCCGTCGACGCTCGGGAACCTGATCGAGCTCTCGGCGATCACGGCCGTCGTCGTGGGCGGCACCCCGCTCAGCGGCGGCCAGGTGCGCATCGTCGGCACCGTCGCCGGCGCCCTGCTCCTGCAGCTGATCGACGCGACGCTCATCGTCCACGACGTCCCCGACTCCTACTCCCAGATCGTGCAGGCCGCGATCATCGTGGCCGCGGTGCTCCTCCAGCGACGACAGGCGGTGTCGCGATGACCACGACCGTGCAGCCCCCGGCGACCACGAACGGCGCTCCCGCGCAGCCACGCGGCGAGCGGGTGGCCCAGCTCGTCCAGGAGCAGGGCGCCGTCGTCGTCCTCGTCGTGCTCCTCGTCGTCGGTGCCTTCGCGTTCGACACCTTCGCGACGGCCGACAACCTCACCAACATCGCGGTGCAGGGCTCCTTCCTCGCAATCGTGGCCCTCGGCATGACGTTCGTCATCCTCACCGGAGGCATCGACCTGTCGGTCGGCTCGGTGTTCGCGCTCGGCGGCGTGCTCGCGGCCTACGGCTCCCAGCACGGCGTCCTGGTCGGTCTGCTGCTGCCGGTCGTGGTGTGCGGGGCCATCGGCGCGCTGCAGGGCGCGCTGATCGCCTACGGCCAGATGGCGCCGTTCATCGTCACGCTCGCCGGCCTGCTCGGCGCCCGCGGCCTGGTCTTCGCGATCACCGACGAGGGCAACACCACGCCGCGCGTCGAGTCGACGGCGCTGGTGAGCCTCGGCCAGGACGGACCGCTCGGCCTGACCTGGTCGGTCTGGATCATGCTCGTGCTCTTCGGCCTCGGGGCCCTGGTGCTGCAGCGCACCGGCACCGGGCAGGGCGTGCTGGCCGTCGGCGGCAGCGAGAGCGCGTCACGCCTGATGGGGCTGCCCGTCGCCCGGGTCAAGCTCACCGTGTACGTCGCGTCCGGCCTGCTGGCCGGTCTGGCCGGCGCGCTGAACGCCGCACGATCGTCGTCGGGCGTCACCACCGTCGGCGTCGGGCTCGAGCTGGAGGCGATCTCGGCCGTCGTCATCGGCGGCACGCTGCTCACCGGGGGCCGCGGCGGCGTGTTCGGCACGCTCGCCGGCGTGTTCCTGCTCGGCGTGATCCAGAACTTCATCAACCAGGTCGGCACGCTCACCTCCTCCTACCAGTCCGTGGTCAGCGGACTGTTCCTGCTGGTCGTGGTCGTGCTCCAGACCGTGCTCGCCCGCACCCAACGCCTCTAGCCGACGCCGAGCAGACAAGGAGCAGACCACCGGCACCCGACGCGATCCCACCTCCCGGTCTGGGCTGGCTGACGCCAGGCGCACCCCGGTCCGCATGCACCACACCCACCGCGGTCACCCCGTGACCGTCCATGCGTGACGAAGGGAACTCCCGAGATGAGAACGTCCCCGCCCACCAGACGCCGCGTCGCGGCGGTCGGAGCCGCCGTCGTCGGCGTGCTGGCCGCCGGGCTCGCCGCCACCGGCGCCGCCCAGGCGCAGGCACCCGCCGCGATCCAGCCCAAGGAACCCGAGCTGACGACGCCGTGGACCGACGACGTCAGCGCCGACAACGCGCTGCCGGAGTACCCGCGTCCGCAGCTCCAGCGTGGTGCCTGGAAGAACCTCAACGGCGAGTGGCAGTTCGCCGCCGCCGCACCGGGCGAGAAGGCCCCGATCGGCAAGGACCTCGCCGAGCGCGTGCTCGTGCCGTACCCGATCGAGTCGGCACTGTCGGGCATCAAGCGCCACGAGGACCGCATGTTCTACCGCCGGACGTTCACCGTCCCGGCGGGCTGGAAGGTCGACCGCGCCGCCGGCAAGCGGTTGCTCCTGCACTTCGGGGCCGTCGACTACGACGCGACGGTGTGGGTGAACGGCACCCAGGTCGCCAAGCACCGCGGCGGTTACGACGCGTTCTCGGCCGACGTGACCAAGGCGCTGAAGGCCAAGGGCCAGCAGGAGGTCGTCGTCGGGGTCACGGACTTCACCGACCAGCGCAACCAGCCGGTCGGCAAGCAGCGCAACGAGGCCATCGCCAACCCCGGCGGCATCTTCTACACGCCGGCCTCGGGCATCTGGCAGACCGTCTGGATGGAGCCGGTGGCCCGCGCGCACGTCGAGCAGGTCGTGGCCACCACCCAGCCCAACCTCAAGGACGTCCAGGTCGACGTCACCGCGACCGGCAACCAGAAGAACACGGTGCGCCTCGACGCCTACGACGGGCGCAAGCTCGTGGCGTCGACGGTGGGCGCGGCCGGCAGGACCTCGACCCTGCGGGTGGCCAAGCCGAAGCTGTGGACGCCCGACACGCCGCACCTGTACGACCTGAAGGTCACGCTGCTCGGCCCCAACGGCCAGGCGCTGGACCGGTCGACGTCGTACTTCGGCATGCGCACCATCGGCACCACCGCGGGCAAGGACGGCAAGCTCCGCGCCACGCTCAACGGCAAGCCGATCTTCCTGAACTCGACGCTGGACCAGGGCTACTGGCCCGACGGCATCTACACCGCCCCCACCGACGAGGCCCTCAAGTGGGACCTGGACGAGCACAAGAAGCTGGGCTTCAACACGGTGCGCAAGCACATCAAGGTCGAGCCGGCGCGCTGGTACCGGCACGCCGACGAGCTGGGCCTGATGGTGTGGCAGGACATGCCCGCCCTCAACGACGGCGAGCCGAACAAGGCCGCCCGCGACCAGTTCGAGTCCGAGCTGCACACCATGATCGGCCAGCTCCGCGGCACCACCTCGATCATCGGCTGGGTGCCGTTCAACGAGGGCTGGGGCGAGTGGGACCGGACCGAGACCGGACGCGTCGCCGAGTCCGTCAAGGCCGACGACCCGACCCGCCTGGTCGACGCCCACAGCGGCGTCAACTGCTGCAACTCCAAGGGTGACTCGGGCAAGGGCGACGTCATCGACTGGCACCAGTACACCGGGCCCGCCGCACCGTCGCCGTCGGCCACCCGCATCGCCATCGACGGCGAGCACGGCGGGTTCGGCCTGGAGACCGAGGGCCACATGTGGCCGGGTCAGCCCAACGCGTACGAGATGGCCACGAGCCGCGAGGACCTGACCGACCGGTACGTCGCCAACCAGACCAAGCTGCTCGACCTGAGCCGCAAGTGCGGGCTGTCCGGCGGCATCTACACCCAGATCACCGACGTCGAGGACGAGGTCAACGGCTTCTTCACCTACGACCGTCAGGTCCAGAAGATGCTCACGGGCCCGGTCCGGTCGATCAACCGCAAGCTGTCGGCCTCCGGCAACCTCGGCCAGGCCCCGAGCGAGCAGCCGCCGGGCACTCCCGGTCTGAGCGGCATCGGGCGCTGGCCGGCCGACGACGGCTCCGGCACGACCGTGAAGGACGTGTCCGGCAAGAGCCACGACCTCACCACCAGCGGCGGCACCAGCTGGACCGACGGCGCGGCCGGCAAGGCCCTGGCGTTCGACGGCACCGGGTCGGCGAAGTCCGCCGGTCCCGTCGTCGACACGACCGGCAGCTACTCGGTGTCGTCGTGGGTCAAGCTCGACGCGACGGGCGGCGGGTTCAGCACCGCCGTCAGCCAGGACGGCGACCGCACCAGCGCGTTCTTCCTTCAGTACGACGGCGCGCAGAACAAGTTCGCCTTCAGCACGCTGGGCGGACGGGCGTACGCGAACGAGACGGCCGAGGCCGGCCGCTGGTACCACCTCGTCGGCGTGCGTGACGCGGCGGCGCAGACGTACACGCTGTACCTGGACGGCCAGCAGCAGGGCTCGTTCACGCAGTGCCTCGGCGACGCGTCCACCGGCCCGCTGGCGCTCGGTCGTGCGAAGTACGACGGCCAGCCGGTCGACCGGCTACGCGGCGGTGTCGACGAGACCCGCGTGTTCGACCGCGCCCTGAGCGCCGAGGAGGTGGCCTCGCTCCACGACGCGCCGACGTCCTGATGTCGGACGGACGCCCCGCACCAGGTCGGTGCGGGGCGTCCGTGCGTCCTGCGGTCGGTCGTCAGGGTCAGGCGTGCTCCTCCACCGACCGCGAGTCGGTGAGGCTGAGCGCTCCCCCGGCGGCGACGAGCCCGACGACCACCGCGAGCAGGGCGTAGGTGACGCGCTCGCCGTGGAAGAACGACGCGACCAGGTCGCTGCTCCACACGCCGGCAGGGAGCCGGGTGGTGACGAGGGCGGCGATCATCGTGCCGACCACGGCGGTGCCGACGCTGGTGCCGACCTCCTGGGCGGTGTCGTTGAGCGCGGCACCGATGGACGTGCGGTTGCTCGGCATCGCGTCGACGAGCGCCACGGCGCAGATCGTCATGACGGTGCGCAGGCCGACGGTCATCAGCACCATGCACACGGCGACCGCGGCGTACCCGTGGTCGACGCCCCACGACAGGCCGGCGAGCGACCCGGCCAGGAAGCAGGCGCCGATGAGGCAGGCGACGCGGTGGCCGAAGCGGCCCGCGAGCCACTCCGAGACGGGCGTCGCGGCGACCATCGTCACGATGATCGGCAGGTTCGCCAGGCCGGCACGCACCGGGCTCCAGCCGTACGCGAACTGGAAGTGCAGGATCAGCCCGAACATCACCGAGGCCATCGCGATCGACGTCCCGACCTGTGCGATCGCGGCGCCGCGCACGGTGCCGTGGGAGAACAGGCCCAGGTCGAGCATCGGCGACGCGGTGCGGCGCTCGTGCCGCACGAACGCGACGCCCGCCGCGACGGCCCCGAGGATCGACGCGAGGGTGAGCGGCGCGAACCAGCCGTGCTCGACGCCGCTCGTCGCGGCATAGCAGGCCAGGCCGATGGTGGTGATGCTGAGGACGGCGCCGGGCAGGTCGAGCGCGTCGTCGGTCAGGTCCTCCCGGCGGTCGGCGGCGACGCCGAGACGGACGCCGACGCAGGCGATCAGCGCGATCGGGGCGTTGACGACCAGCAGCCACTCCCAGCGGACGTGGGCCAGCGCGGTGCCGCCGAGCAGCGGCCCGAGCACGAAGCCGGACATGCCGACGACGATCATCACCGTCATGGCGCGCATCTGCAGCGCCTTGTCGTCGAACAGCCGGAACACCAGCGAGTTGGTGATCGGCGCCATCGCGGCGGCGGCGACGCCGAGCGCGGCCCGCAGGGCGATCAGCTCACCGGCGGTGGTGACGAGGACGACGCAGAGGCTCAGCAGTCCGAAGACGCCGAGCCCGACGAGCAGCACGCGCCGCCGTCCGAGCCGGTCGGCCAGGGAGCCGGCGGTGAGCAGCAGGCCGCCGAACGTCAGCGAGTAGGCGCCGGTGACCCACTGCAGCGCGGTCGTGCCGCTGCCGAGGTCGCGGCCGATGGTGGGCAGCGCGATCGACAGCAGCGTGTTGTCGACCATCTCGACGAAGAAGGCCAGGCAGAGCGCGGCCAGCGGGATCCACGCCGCGCGCAGCGACGTGTAGGTGCGTGACGAGGGTGGTGCGGTGGTGGTCGTCATGGGGGCCTCCTGCCGGCGGCGCCGGACCCTCCGGCGACGCAGCAGTGAACCTAGGGACGGCCGCTTTCACCCCGGTTTCACGTCGGCTTCACGGGTCCTCCCCCATGAGACCGGCCGGTCTCACGACTCGGGGTCGAACATGAACTCGCGGACCTCCTGGCCGCAGCGGCAGGCCTCCGCGAGGGCCGCGGCCCACCGCAGCGCCTCGTCACGCGTCGACACCTTGAGGACGGCGAATCCCCCGGACAGGTCCTCGGTCTCGGGGTAGGCGCCGTCGGTGACGGTGCCGTCCCCCGCGACGACGACGGGTGGGACGTCCTCGTCGAGGCCGCCGCCGAAGACGTAGACGCCCGCGTCCTTCGCGTCCTGGATGACCGCGCGCGACGCCGTCGAGACGGCGGGCAGCTCGTCGGGGGGCACGTCCATCGCCGAGCTGGGGAACGACACGAGGTAGTGGTTCACGAGGCGTCCCAGGTGCGCAGGCTGGGACGGTAGGTCAGCTCCTGGGTGCGGCCGTCGAGCGTCCGGGTCTCGAGCAGCTCGAGGTCGAAGTCGGCCGCACCGCCGAAGACCGGGGTGTCGCCGGTCTGCCCGCTGACGACGGGGAAGACCGTCACCTGCACGCGGTCGACGAGCCCGGCGGCCATCAGGGCCCAGTTCAGCGTGAGGCTGCCGTGCGAGCGCAGCGGCACGTCCGACTCCTCCTTGAGCCGCCGGATGGTCTCGACCCCGTCGCCGCTCGCGACGGTCGCGTCCGGCCAGTCGAGCTCGCCGGTCAGGGTCGACGAGACGACCGTCGTCGGGCGGCTCCGCATGAGCCCCACCCACGTGTCGTCGCTGCCCGTGTTGCCCGCGGGCGCAGCCAGCATCTCGACGAAGTCGCGGAAGGTGTTCGCGCCGAAGACCATCCGCTCCTCGTCCTGGTAGAGCGAGAGCCGGCGCTCCTCCAGCTCGGGGCCCTGCTTGCCCCAGTAGCCGCCCCAGTCGCCGGGCGGCCCGTAGGAGCCGTAGCCGTCGAGGCTGGAGAAGACGTCGAAGGTGTAGGTCGCGGTCATGGCTGCTCCTCGGTGAGGTGGTGTCGAGGTGCAGACCGGTGAGCGGCGCGAAACTCATCGCCGGTGCCGTCAGACGGGGAGCGGAACCATGCGCGGCAGCTCCTGGTCGGTGTCGGCCACCTGCGTCAGCCTCGACGTCAGGGGGGTGAGGAGCGACGAGGTCAGGGCCTTGTCGAGCAGCCCCTTGGCCGCGAGCCCGAGCCGGGTCTGCGGGAACGCGACGAGCTTGAAGCCCGGCGGCAGCCCCTGGATCTGGTCGACGAGCGGGCGCATCCACGTCTCGTAGGCGGCGAGCGCGGTCCCGAGGTCGTCGTCGGTGGACAGGTGGGCCGCCAGGACGTACCCGCTGACGAGCGCCAGGGACGCCCCGCCGCCGCCCATCGGGGTGACGCACCAGGCCGCGTCGCCCGCCAGGCACACCCGTCCGCGGTGCCAGGTGGGCATGTGGATCTGGGTGAGGTGGTCGACGTAGACGTCGTCGGAGGTCTCGAAGCCGTCCAGGACGCGCGGTGCCTCCCAGCCGACGTCGGCGTACCGCTCGCGCAGCCGCGCCACCATGTCCGCTCGCTCGAGGCCGGCGAGCTCGTCGTCACCGGTGTGGCACAGGATCGCGCGGGTCGTGCCGTGGTTGTCGGGGCGCAGGTGCACCTGCCGACCGCCGACGGTGGTGTGCCAGCGCCAGCGGTCGTCGTCGTCCTCGGTGCGCGGGATGGTGCCGAACACCATCTCGATGCCCAGGTCGCGGGGCTCGACCTCGCCGGGGAACAGCCGGTCGCGGGTCACCGAGTGGACCCCTTCGGCGACGACGAACAGGTCGGCGCGCAGCGTGCTGCCTGAGGCCGTGGTCAGCGTGACGCCGTCCGCCGCCTCGTCCACGCCCTCGACGGTCTCGTCGTAGACGACCTCCACGCCCGGCGGGAGGTGGTCGAGGATGGTGCGGGCGAAGTCGCCACGCAGCACCTCGAGCTCGGCGGTGGAGGCGTCGGGCCCGTCCGTCGGCAGCTCGGCCGTCACCGCTCCGTCCCCGTCGACGAGCACCGTCGCGGTCTCGGTGGTGTTCTGCGCCTTGATCGCCGCGGTCAGGCCCATCAGCCCGAGCACCTCGCGGGCCACGCCGCGGACGTCGACGTTCTGCCCCCCGTCACGGAACTCCGGCGCTCGTTCGACGACCGTGACCTCCCATCCGACGTGTCGCAGCCAGTACGCGGCCGACAGGCCCGCGATGCTGGCTCCGGAGATGACTGCGTGGCGTGGTGTCACGGTTCGTCCTTCCTCGATGCGGCCCACCGGCCGATTGCTTTACAGTAAAGCTACTTGAGAGCAAAGGATGTTGCATGGCGACGATCGACCCCCTGACGTCCGACTGGTCCGACCTGCAGGTGGAGGTCATGCACCGCCTGCGCGAGTGGGCCGCCAGCTACACCGAGCTGAACCACCACATGGCGGCCTGGATGGGCCTGCCCAGCTCGGACGCGCACGCGCTCGGCCTGGTGATCTGGGCGGCCGAGGCGGACGCGCCGCTGTCCCCGGCAGAGCTGTCGAGGCGCATCGGGATGACGTCGGGCGCGACCACCGTCCTGCTCGACCGCCTCGAGTCGGTCGGTCTCGTCCGGCGCAGCCGCGAGAGCACCGACCGACGCCGCGTGACCATCCGACCCGAGCCCCAGGCCCGCGAGCGGGCCCACGGCTTCCTGCTGTTCGCCGGCACCGAGTTCGCCGCGACGGTCGCCGGCACCCCGGACGACGAGCTGCGCGTCGTCGCGTCGTTCCTGGCGCGCATGACGGCCGCCAGCACCAACGGCAACGAGCGACTGACCCGGCGGGAGCGTGGCCAGGACGTCCGTACCTGACCGGTCCGCTTGACAGTGTCAAGCGTGCGGGAGATGCTGGCTTGACAGCGTCAAGTCGGCGCGACGGGACGAGAGGACCTCACGATGCACCACCTGGCAGACCACGCGGCCGGCATCCGCACGCTCGCCCCGTCGCACGCGCCGCGATCTCCCGGGCAGCGGGTGGGCGACCTCGAGCGGTCGCGCGCCGAGGACCTGCTCGGGCAGGCCTGGGCGCTGGGCTACCTGCGACGCGAGGAGCTCGACGCGCGCCTCGACCGCGTCGTCGGCTCGGCCACCGTCGCCGACGTCGACGCAGTGCTGGCCGACCTGCCGATGCACGAGCTCAGGCGGCGCGACCCCCGCGCCCGCGCGGCACGGGCGCGTCGCATGCGGATCGGGCTGCAGGTGCACGCCGCCGCCGTCGCGGGCGCGAGCCTGCTGATGGTCGCGATCTGGCTCGTCGTCGCCCTGACCGCCGGCGCATGGTTCCCGTGGCCGGTGTTCCCGGTGCTGGGCTGCGCGCTCGGGGTGGCCGGCCACGCCGCCGCGGTGCGGGGCGCGGCGCGGTGGTGACGCGCGAGCGACCCGACGCCCGCGCAGCCCTGCTCGCCGCCGCCCGCGAGGAGCTCGCCGAGCACGGGCACTCCTCGATCGGGCTGCGGGCCGTCGCGCGGCGCGCGGGACTGTCGCACGCGGCGCCCACCTACGTCTTCTCCGACCGGGCCGGTCTCCTGACGGCGGTCGCCACCGAGGGCTTCGTCGAGCTCACCGAGGCGCTCCGTGCGGTCCCCGCCGACGCCGAGCCGCGGCTGGAGGCCCTCGGTCACGCGTACGTCGACTTCGGCCTGCACCACCGGGCACTGTTCGACCTGATGTTCCGCTCCGTCGAGCTGGACCAGACCGACGAGGCACTGCTCACCGCGCAGAGCGAGTCCATCGGCGTGCTGCTCGAGGCGATCGACACCGGCGACCCGGACGAGTCGCACTCGCTCGTCCTCACCAGCTGGGCGCTCGTGCACGGACTGGTCGTCCTCGCCCGCGACGGCGCCCTCGGCGGGGCCACCGACCCCGCGGTCGACGCCACCGACCAGGCGCACCGGCTCGTCGGCTTCTTCTCCACCCTCACCGCCCGCTGATCCCGACCGACAGGAGTCCTCGATGTACCACGTCCTGGTCCGCCGGCTCACCAGTCGCATATTCGACGACGTCAACCGCCACCGGTACGACGCCGTGCTGCGAGGCTGCGCCCCCGACGTCCACCACCGCTTCGGCGGGCACCACGCGCTCGGTGGCGAGCGGCACGACAGCGACGCGCTCGCGCGCTGGTTCGACCGGCTCGGACGGCTCGTCCCCGACCTGCACCTCACGGTGGACGACGTGTGGGTGAAGGGGTGGCCGCGGAGCACCTGGGTGTTCGCGCGCTGGCACGCCGAGGCGCAGATGCCCGACGGGTCGCCGTACCGCAACCACGGCGTGCACGTCGTGCACCTGCGGTGGGGCAGGGCGGTCGAGATCGACGCGAACGAGGACTCCCAGGCCGTCGCCGGCCTGTTGGCCGCCCGCGCCGCCGCCGGCGTGGTCGAGGCTGCCGCCGAGCCCATCACCAGGTGATCGGTGCGGATCCTCTCCGGATCAGGACAGGATCAGACCGGATCTGACGAGAGTGTGGTCCCGACGCCGCGGACGGACCGCGGCCGGATCGGGAGGAACCCCATGAGCGTCACCAGCACCCTGCACGTCAACCTGCGCGGCAACGCCAGGCAGGCGCTGGACTTCTACCAGTCCGTGTTCGGCGGCGAGGTCGTCGCGGTGCCGTACGGCGACACGCCGTCGGGGCAGAGCCCGCGCCAGAGCGAGGAGATCGCCTGGGGCCAGGTGGTCTCCCCCAGCGGCTTCCACGTGATGGCCTACGACGTCCAGGACGACCTCGCCCACGACCCGGGTCTGCACGCCTACTACTTCGCGCTGCGCGGCACCGACGCCGACGAGATCACCGGCTACTGGGAGGCGCTCAGCGCGACGGCCTCCCACGTCGAGGTGCCGCTCGGGCCGTCGATCTTCTCGCCTCTGTACGGCAAGCTCACCGACCAGTTCGGCGTCACCTGGATCATCGACGTCATCGCACCCTGGAACCCGGCGGACTGATCACCGCAGGCGGTGCTCGCCCGCCCTGGAACCCGGCGGACTGATCACCGCAGGCGGTGCTCGCCGGAATCGGACTGTCGGACCCTTCTCGTAGGTTCGGGTCATGTTCGAGGACGTGCCCGTGCAGTGCCTGGTCGAGGCACTGGACGGGCACGAGTTCGTGGCGTCGCCGGCCGCGGGCCCGGTCGACCTGCAGCACCTCGACGCGATCGAGGCACTGGAGAGGCTGGCCCGGTGGGTCGCGGCCAAGCAGTACGAGCTGGTCGGCGCGCTGCACGAGCACCGCGCCGACCAGCAGTGGAACACCCCCGAGGCGACCCAGTCGGTCCAGACCGAGGTCGCGATGGCCCGCCAGGTGTCCCGCAGCGCAGCCGAGCGCCAGGTCGACCGCGCCATGGTGCTGCAGCACCTGCCCCAGGTCGCACGGCTGCTCGCCACCGGTGCGGTCTGCGACCGGGTCGTCGCCGAGGTCGCTGACGAGGCCCGCACCCTCGATGCCGACGCCATCGCGGTCCTCGACGCACGGATCGCCCCGGTCCTGACCGGGCTGACGCCCAAGCGTGCCGAGCACGCCGCCCGGGCGATGGTGATGCAGATCGACCCCTGCGCCGCCGAGCAGCAGTCCCGACGCCACCGCACCGACCGGTTCGTCAGCACCGGACCCGGCCCGGTCGGCACCGCATGGCTGAGGATCCACGGCCCGATCGAGCACGTCTCGGCCGCCTACGACGCCGTCCACGCCCACGCAGCCGGGAGGTTCGCCGACGGTGACCCCCGCACCATGGGCCAGCTGATGTGCGACACCGCGATCGAACGCCTCACCGGACTGCCCGACGCCACCTCCCCCGGCGCCGTCGGCATCGAGATCGGCGTCCTGATGGACACCGACAGCCTCCTGGGCCACCAGGACGTCCCCGCGATGATGGCCGGCTACGGCCCCCTGCCCGCCGGCCTCGTCCGCCACCTGGTCGACCACACGTCCCAGGTGTGGGTCCGCCGCCTGTTCACCGACCCCCTCGACGACACCATCACCGCCCGCGACCCCCGCCGCCGACGCTTCGACGGCCCCCTGCGCCACCTCATCGCCACCGCCGAACGCCACTGCCAACGCCCCGGCTGCGACTGCCGCCCCCGCGACGTCGACCACGTCACCGAGCACGCCGCCGGCGGCGACACCACCATCGCCAACGCCCAGTCCCTGTGCCGCCCCGACCACACCGTCCGGCACTACCGACACTGGGACGTCACCCGCGACCCCCTCACCGGCACCACCACCTGGCACACCCCCTCGGGCCGCACCTACCAAGCCACCCGACCGCCCGCCCTCGGCCACGGCCTCCAACGCACCGTCCGCTACCGCTCACCCCTCGAACGTGAGCTCGCCCGACTCGCCCACCCCGCGCCATGAGGTACGGCTCTCCTTCGGCGCCGACCGCCCCGCGGGTCGACGATGACGTGACCGGCACCCGTCGGGGGTCGCCACGATCGAAGGAGTCGTCCATGGCTTACGGCATCGCCACCGTCTGGGTCCCCGTGCAGGACATCGACCGCGCCGTCGCGTTCTACCGCGACACCCTGGGGCTGACGGTCAAGAGCCAGGACGGCGACTGGGCCGAGGTCACCGCCGACGGCCTGACCATCGGCCTGAACGCGCGCGAGACCGCCACCTCAGGTGCCGAGGGC
>NZ_JBMGQR010000011.1:0-88810 GCF_049059935.1 Solicola agrisoli
CGTCGCCGCCGGTGCGCGCGCCGTAGAGGACGACTTGGTTGCCGGCACCGGACGCGTGGGCGAGGTGGAGGTCCTCGTGACGGAGCACGCCCACGCAGAGGGCGTTAACGAGCGGGTTGCCGAGGTAGGTCTCGTCGAAGACGACCTCGCCGCCGATGTTGGGCAGGCCGAGGCAGTTGCCGTAGCCGCCGACGCCGGCCACGATGCCGGGCAGCACGCGCGCGGTGTCGGGGGCGTCGAGCGGGCCGAATCGGAGCGGGTCCATGACCGCCACCGGACGGGCGCCCATCGCGAGGATGTCACGGACGATGCCGCCGACGCCGGTGGCCGCGCCCTGGTAGGGCTCGACGTAGCTCGGGTGGTTGTGCGACTCGACCTTGAACGTGACGGCCCAGCCCTGGCCGACGTCGATCACGCCGGCGTTCTCGCCGATGCCGGCGAGGGTCTTGCCCAGCGGCGTCTCCTGCGGCAGCTGCCCGAACTTCTTCAGGTGCACCTTGGAGGACTTGTAGGAGCAGTGCTCGCTCCACATCACCGAGTACATCGCGAGCTCGGCACCCGTGGGGCGGCGACCGAGGATCTGGCGGATCTCCTCGTACTCGTCGGCCTTGAGGCCGAGCTCGGCCCAGGGCAGCTCGCGGTCGGGGGTCTGCGTGGCGTGCTCGACGGTGTCGAGGACGCGGGTCTGTTCCGGCGCGGCGGTCACGGTGCCCAGCCTATCGGCGGGCGCCGACGTCCCCGCGCGCCGTCCCAGCGCCTCCCCCGACACCCGCCCGTCCGCGATCCGACGGGTTGGCGGGGTTCCTGGTCGTCAGAACCCCGCGAAGCCATCGGATCGCGGACGGTGGGGACGCCTCAGGCGGCCCGGCGTGCGGCCTCACCGAGGGTGCGACCGTGCTCGGCCGCCTCGGCCTCGGCCGCGGTGCGCAGCTCGGCGGCCATCTCGGTGAAGTCGTCGAGCGCGGGGTTGACGCCGACGAGGGTGAACTCGCGCGTGACGACCTTGACGTCGAGCTGCCACACGTCGGCCAGGATGCGGCGGATCCAGCCGGTGGCGTGGTCCCAGTCCTCGCGCGGGGTGCCGGCGGCGTAGTTGCCGCCGTGCACCAGCACCAGCACGGCGGGCTTGCCCGCGAGCGCCGGCTCGGCCCCCGGCCCCATGCGCGGGTCGGTGATGATCAGGTCGACCCACGCCTTGAGGTGCTGCGAGACGCCGAAGTTGTAGAGCGGGACGGCGAGCAGGAGCGCGTCGGCGTCCACCAGCTCGTCGGTCAGGCGGGCCGCGAGCGCGACGGCGTCGGACTGCGCGTCGGTGCGCTCGTCCTCGGACACGCCGGCGGCCGAGACCGCCTCGCCCCACGCGGTGGCCGGCAGCGGGGCCGTGCCGACGTGACGCCGCGTCACCGGGGCGTCGGGGTGGCCGGCGCGCCACTCGGCCTCGACGATGTCGGCGATCTCGCGGCTGGCCGAGCCCTCGGTACGGATGCTCGCGTCGAGCCTGAACAGTGACATGGGAACCTCGCTCGTGTGGTCGATGTTGCTAGGAAAAAGATAGCAGCATCTCGCGAACGAGCACCGGGTAGGATCGAGATGTGACCCAGCAGACCCCGCACGAGCCGCGTGTGTGCGACGCGGCCCTGTCGAGCGCGTTCCGGCTGCTCGGCAAGCGGTGGAACGGGATGATCCTGAGCATCCTCACCGGTGGCCCGGCCACGTTCAGCGAGCTGCGGCGCGCCGTGGGCGGCATCAGCGACTCGGTGCTGTCCGACCGCCTCAGCGAGCTCGGCGAGGCCGGTCTCGTCGACCGCACCGTCGACCCCGGCCCGCCGGTGAGCGTCGGCTACCGCGTGACGCCCGCTGGCGCCGCGCTGCTGCCCGTCCTCGAGCAGCTCGCGTCGTGGGCCGCCGACCACCTGCCCCGCCCCTCGGACGACGGCGCCTGCTGAGCGACGCCGCCTAGGCTGGGGACGTGGCCCGACACGTCGCCGAGTTCCTCGCCCGGCCCCTGGACGCCGAGACCGACCAGCGGATGCCGCCGTGGGTCGCCGAGGCGACGACCGTCGTGCTCGGCGTCGCCGCCGTCGCCTTCGTCGCGGGCTCGGACCTCGTGGCCGGCACCGGCCTGGCGCTCGTCCTGCTCGTCGTGCTGTTCCCGCTCGCGCTCGGCACGCGCACCGACGTCCAGCCGCGCACCCCGCGGTTCCTGGTGTGGACGACGAACGTCGCGGTGGCCCTGCTGGTCGTGGCGGCGGGGCTGGCGCTCGGACTCGTCGTGCTGCCGCTCGCGGCGACGCTGCCGCTGCTGCTCGTCACGGCGCTGCCGCTGCTCGTCAGGGGCCTGCGCGCGCTGGTGCGCCCGGTCCGACACCGCAGGCGCTAGCGCCGGTCTGCGTCCGGGTGGACGATGCTGCGATGACGCAGGACGCCTACACCACCCGTCCGCTCGCGCCGGACACGTGGGACGACTTCGCGCGGCTCGTCGAGGACAACAACGGCGTGTGGGGCGGGTGCTGGTGCATCGGCTTCCACCCCGAGGCCTTCGCCCGGCAGGACGCCCCCGGCGGCAACCGCGCCGCCAAGCGCGAGCACGTCGACGCCGGCACCTGCCACCAGGAGCTGGTCTACGACGGCGACGTCTGTGTTGGGTGGTGCCAGTACGGCCCGCCGACGGAGGTCGCGTCGATCAAGAACGCGAAGGCCTACGAGCGCGAGCTCGACCGGCTGCCCGACTGGCGCATCGGCTGCATCTTCACCGGCAAGGGCCACCGGACGCAGGGGGTGGCGAGCACGGCCGTGCGCGCCGCGGTCGACGCGATCAGTGCCGCGGGCGGCGGCGTCGTCGAGGCGTACCCCGAGCAGTCGCAGGGACGCCCGCCGCAGCGCGGCGCGTACTTCCACACCGGTCCCGAGGAGCTCTACGAGCGGCTCGGCTTCACCCGGGTGCGCCGGATCGCGAAGTGGCGCTGGGTCATGCGGCTCGACGTCCGACCCTGAGCCGGGACGACGACGGGCCGGCCGCGGCGCCCCCGTGCGCCCGGCCGACCCTGTCGGTGACCGAGCACCCCCGCGGCCCGGTCGTCAGGTCAGACGCCGCGCGCGGCGGTTCGGTTCACCCGTCCGCCCCACTTTTTCTCCCGACCTGTCGGTGCGTGGTGATGCCCCGGCATCATGAGGCACCGACAGCTCGTCAGGACCAGGCGCCGCGGGCGTACTGGTCCGGGTAGCCGGCGTCGTGCCGGTCGACGCCCAGCTCGTGCGCGGCGCGCTGCGGCCACGCGGGCTCGCGCAGCGCCACGCGCCCGAGGAAGACGGCGTCCGCCGAGCCGTCGGCCAGCACCTGCTCGGCCTGCTGCGGGTCGGTGATCTGACCGACGGCCGCGACGGCCACGCCGGACGACTCGCGCACCTCGCGCGCGAACGGCACCTGGTACCCCGGGCCGACGACGATGTCGGCCTCGGCCACCGCGCCGCCGGACGAGATGTCGGCGAGGTCGACCCCGACCTCGCCCAGTGCCTTGACCACGCGGGCGGTCTCCTCGACGGTCCAGCCGTCGTCGCGCCAGTCGGTCGCCGACAGCCGCACGAACAGCGGCTTGTGGTCGGGCCAGACGGCGCGGACGGCCTCGGCGGTCTCCAGCAGCAGGCGGGTCCGGTTCTCGAACGAGCCGCCGTAGGCGTCGGTGCGCCGGTTCGACAGCGGCGACAGGAACTGGTGGAACAGGTACCCGTGCGCGGCGTGCAGCTCGACGACGTCGAAGCCGGCCTCGTCGGCTCGGCGTGCTGAGTCGGCGAACGCCCGGACGACGCCGGCGATCTCGTCGAGGCCGAGCTCGGTCGGGGTGGTGTAGCCGGTGAAGGCGGTGGCCGACGGGCCGACGGTCTCCCAGCCGCCCTCGGACTCGGGCACCGAGTCCTCGCCGCGCCACGGCGCGTAGGTCGACGCCTTGCGCCCGGCGTGCGCGAGCTGGACGCCGATCGGCACGCCCTGACCGTGCGAGAAGTCGGTGATGCGTCGCCAGGCGGCCACCTGCTCGTCGTTCCAGATGCCGGCGTCCTCGGGGCTGATCCGGCCCTCGGGCACCACCGCGCTCGCCTCGGTGAGCAGCAGCCCGAACCCGCCGACCGCCCGCGCACCCAGGTTCACCAGGTGCCAGTCGTTCGGGACGCCGTCCCGCTCGGTGACGCTGTACTGGCACATCGGCGCCAGCCAGACCCGGTTCTGCAGGGTGAGGCCGCGGAGGGTGAGGGGCTGGAACAGCAGCGGGACGTCGGTCATGTCGGTGCCAACGGTCCCGTGGCGACCGGTGTTCCGCCTCCCCCGGTCAGGTGAGCCGGTTCACCGCCTCAGGCGGGCACGAGCGCCCGGTACTGCAGGTCGAGCGTCGTGCTGCCGAGCCGGACGTTGGCGAACGGCGTCACGACCACCCGCCAGGCGAAGGTCTCACCGGCCGCGAGGTCGACGTCCGCCCACCGGCCGTCGACCGTGTACGGCGTCGTCGAGTCCGTCCGCGGGATCGGGGTGTCGGCGAAGGTGCGGCCCCCGCCGGCGGCCGGCACGCGGTACCCGTAGGAGACGTTGCCCTCCTCGAACCGCGCCGACCTGAGGTCGAGGCGGACGCGGGCCCGCACCGTGCCGACGTGCGCCGGCACCGCCGCCTGGTAGCCCGCGACGTCGGTGGACGGATCGGTCCCGTGCCCGAGGAAGATCGTGCCGTCCGCGTCGCCGTCGGTGAGCAGCCGGCTGAGCGCGGGCTCGAAGTCGGCCCCGCGCACCACGACCGACGACGTGCGGTCGGCGAGCCGCTGCTGCTGCAGGCGCACCGAGCGCACCTTGGAGGTGACGGTGCGGCGGCCGTCCTTGTACGCCTTGAACGACACCCGGTAGCTGCCGGTGGGCAGCAGCGCGCCACCTGCCGTGCGACCGTCCCACGTCGGGCGGTGCAGGCCGGCGTCGACGGTGCCGAGGTAGATCTTGCGGACGGTGGTGCCGTTCGCGTCCGCGACGAACAGCTTGAGCCGCGCCTTCCTCGACAGGCGGACGCGCAGCACGGCGCGGTCGGTGACGCCGTCGGCGTAGGGGGTGAAGGTGGAGGTCGACACCCCCACCGACACCTTCACCGGCGCCGACGCCGCGGACGCGCTCGTCGGGACGGCGGCGAGCGCCCCGGCGCCCAGGGCGACGGCCAGCGTCGCGGTGGTGATCGTGCGTGCTCTGCTCATGGTGGGCCTCCGACCTCGCATGGTGCTCCTGTTCGTGGTGAGACGCCAGGGACCGCCGGAAAGTTCACCGGACCTAGAGTCTGGCCGTGGCCGTCGTCCTGTCCCTGGTCTCCGCGCTCGCGTACGGGGTGTCGGACTTCCTCGGCGGGATCTTCGCCCGACGGGCGTCCGCGTGGCAGGTCGCGGTGGTCGGGCAGTCGTCGTCGGCGGTCTGCGCGGCGCTCCTCGGCCTGGTGCTCACCGGGACGCCGGTGACGGCCGACTGGGGCTGGGGTGCGCTCGCCGGGCTCGGCGGCGGCGTGGGCGCGGCGTTCCTGTACCGCGGCTTCGCCGGTGGCCGGATGAGCGTCATCGCACCGGTGTCGGCCGTCGGGGCCGCCGTCGTCCCGGTCGTCGTGGGCCTCGCGACCGGCGAGCGGCCGAGCGCGTGGGCGTGGATCGGCATCGTCGCCGCCTTCCCCGCGATCGTGCTGGTGTCGCGGACGCCCGGCGCCCGCGACGCGTCCGGCTCGACGACCGCGAGCGTGCTCGACGGCGTCGTGGCCGGGGTGGGCTTCGGGCTGCTGTTCGTCTTCCTCGACCGCATCGGCGAGGACGCCGGGATCATGCCGCTCGCCGTCAGCCAGGTGACGTCGGTGCTGGCAGTGGTGGCCACCGCGACGCTGCTGCGCCAGGCGTGGGTGCCGCGCGGCCAGGCGTGGTGGGCGCTGACGATGGGTCCGCTCGGCGCGAGCGCCACCGGTGCGTTCCTCTACGCCACGCACTCGGGCCTGCTGTCGATCGTCTCGGTGATCACCGCGCTCTACCCCGCGACCACGGTGCTCCTCGCCGCGGTGCTCCTGCGCGAGCAGGTCCACCGCCTGCAGGGCGTCGGGCTCGTGCTCGCGACGGCCGCGGTGACGCTGGTCGCGCTCGGCTGACGCCGCTCAGCCGGCGGTGACGGCGCGGCTGCGGCGGCCGGGGATGCGTCCCACGAGCTCGCCGAGCGGGACGACGGCGCGGCCGAGCGCGTCGACCGACTCGCTGAGCTCGGGCGCGACCTCGCTCAGCTCGACGAGCCGCGGGTGGATCCGCTCGAGGGTGGTGCCGAGCGCCACCAGCTGGTCGAGGGTGCCGCCCTCGGCGACGAGCTTCTCGACGAAGCCGTCGTCGACCAGCAAGCGGTCGACCAGCCCCTCCTCCCGGAGCAACCGCTCGAGCGCGCCGTTCTGGCGGGTGAGCCGGTCGAGCGCACCGTCGTCGGCCAGCAGCCGGTCGAGCGGGCCTCCGGCCACGAGCAGCTGCTCCAGCGGACCGCCGACCGCGAGCAGGCGGTCGAGCGCGCCGTCGTCGTCGAGCAGCCGCGTGAGGGGGCCGTCCGCGGCGAGAACCCGGTCGAGGACGCCGCCGGGTGCCAGCGCGCGTCCGAGCGGACGGTCGTCGGCGGCGGCGCGCGCGAGGACGCCGAGGCGACGCAGGGCGCTGTCGGGGTCGTCGGCCATCTGGTCGAGCCGGTCGATCAGGCCGCCGGGACCGAGCAGCGCGGCGAGCTGCTCGCCGTACCCGCCGGGGCGGCGGAGGGGACCGTCCGGCGCGACCAGCGTGCCGAGCGCGAGCGTCACCCGGACGCCGGCGACGCCGACCTCGAGGGGCAGGGCCAGGATCCCGGGAAGCCTCATGGGGCGAGGGTAGGTGCTGGAGGTCACAGCGGCGACCGGACGAACCACCCACTCCGTCGGCGGGCGTCGGCCCGGCTCCCTACGGTGGACCCGTGACGCAACCATCTCCCGCCGGCAACGCCCCGGCCGACTTCGAGCCCGACCCGGCACGGTGGGCGGCGCTCGCCGTCTGCCTGGTCGCCGGCGCCATGACGCTGCTCGACGTCAGCATCGTCAACGTCGCCCTGCCGTCGCTGAGCCAGGGCCTCGGCGCCGGCGACAGCGCCGTGCAGTGGATCGTCGCGGGCTACGCGCTCGCGTTCGGCGTCGTGCTCGTGCCCGCGGGACGGCTCGGCGACGCCCGCAGCCGGCGCACCGTGTTCATCGTCGGCGTCGCGCTGTTCACGCTGTCGAGCGCGGCCGCCGGTGCCGCGCCCAGCCCCTTCTGGATCTGCGTCGCCCGGGTGCTGCAGGGCATCGGCGGCGGCTTCATCGCGCCCCAGGTCTCGGGCTTCATCCAGAACCTGTTCCGCGGCCCCGAGCGCGGCCGCGCGTTCGGGCTTTTCGGCGCGTCCATCGGCATCTCGACGGCCATCGGCCCGCTGCTCGGCGGCGTGCTCGTCAACCTCGGCGGCCCGGACTTCGGCTGGCGCCTGGTGTTCTACGTCAACGTCCCGGTGGGCATCGTCCTGATCGCGCTGGCGCTCAAGTACCTGCCGAGCGTCCCGGCCGGTCCCAAGCAGTCGCTCGACCCGGTCGGCGTCCTGCTGTTCGGCGGCGCGATGATCTTCATCCTGCTGCCGGTCGTCACCGGCGGCCGCGACACGCCCCTGGCCGAGCGCCCGTGGTGGCTGCTCGCCTTCACCGCCGTGCTGCTCGTCGCGTTCTGGTTCTGGGAGAAGCGCTGGTCCGGCAGCGGCAAGGAGACCCTGGTCGACCTGTCGCTGGCCAAGGTGCGCTCGTTCGTGCTCGGCCTGGGGCTCGGCACGTTCTACTTCGCCGGGTTCACCTCGATCTTCCTGGTGATCACCCTCTACCTGCAGAACGGACTCGGCTACAGCGCGCTCGAGGCGGGTGCGACGCAGCTGCCGTTCGCCGTCGGATCGGCGGTGTCGGCCTTCCTGGGCGGTCGGCTGGTCGAGCGGTTCGGACGCGGCCTCGTCGTCACGGGC
This sequence comes from Solicola agrisoli, assembly GCF_049059935.1. Lineage (NCBI taxonomy): Bacteria > Bacillati > Actinomycetota > Actinomycetes > Propionibacteriales > Nocardioidaceae > Solicola > Solicola agrisoli. The sequence continues at coordinate 8,030 of NZ_JBMGQR010000011.1, forward strand.
CTGGTGCTCGTGCTCGTCGGACTGATCTCCATCGACCTGCTCGTCCCCCACCTCGACGGCGACGTCGGCCTCAAGCTCGCGCCCTCGTTCCTGGTGGCCGGCTTCGGCGGCGGCCTGGTCATCTCGCCCAACATCACGCTCGCGCTGGCCGACGTCGACCCGGTCCGCGCGGGAGCCGGCGGCGGCATGCTGCAGACCGCGCAGCGCGTGGGCTCGGCGATCGGCGTCGCGGTCGTCCTCGCGCAGTTCTTCGACCGGCTCGCCACCTCCAAGGGCGACTTCGCCGAGGCGCTGTCGCACAGCCTGCGCACCACCATCGCGCTCATCGTCGTCGCGCTCGCGCTGGGCGTCCTCGACCTCGTGCGCCGGCAGGCCAAGCCCGCCGACGACGCCCCGCACGGTGGCGCCCACGCGGCGGGCACCCACCTGCCCTAGGGCTGGAGCAGCGCGGCCAGCCCGACGACCGCGGTCGACAGGCCGAGCGCCATCGACACCGTCACGAGCACGACGTGGACGGTGAGGAACCGCGTCGCCGAGCCGGACGCGTCACGCGAGCGGGGGTCCTTGAGCACGCGGCGCAGGAACGGCGGCCACACCACCAGGCTCCAGGCACCCGCCACGAGCAGGAGGACGGCGACCGCGGCGGGCACGTCCACGTCAGCCGACGAGCGCGCGCAGCGCCGAGGTGAAGAAGCCGAGGCCGTCGGTGCCCGGGCCGCAGAGGTCCTCCACCGCGTGCTCGGGGTGGGGCATCAGGCCGACGACGTTGCCGGCGGCGTTGCGGATGCCCGCGATGTCGCGCAGCGAGCCGTTGGGGTTGCCGCCGAGGTAGCGGGCCACCACGTGGCCCTCGCCCTCGAGGGCGTCGAGCGTGGCCTCGTCGGCGACGAAGCCGCCCTCGCCGTTCTTGAGCGGGACGACGATCTCCTGGCCGGTCTCGTACGAGCCGGTCCAGGCGCTGGTGGAGTCCTCGATGCGCAGGCGCTGGTCGCGGCAGACGAACTTCTGGTGGTCGTTGCGCACGAGCGCACCGGGCAGCAGGTGGCTCTCGCAGAGGATCTGGAAGCCGTTGCAGATGCCGAGCACGGGCAGGCCGCGATGGGCCGCGTCGACGACCTCGCTCATCACCGGCGCGAAGCGGGCGATCGCGCCGCAGCGCAGGTAGTCGCCGTACGAGAAGCCGCCGGGCAGCACCACGGCGTCGACGTCCTGCAGGTCGTGGTCGCCGTGCCACAGGGCGACGGGGTCGCCGCCGGCGAGGCGGACGGCGCGCTGCGCGTCGACGTCGTCGAGGGAGCCGGGGAACGTGACGACGCCGATCCTCACTGCTCGACCCTCACGGCGTAGTCCTCGATCACCGGGTTCGACAGCAGCGTCTCGGCGATCTGGCGCACCTCGGCCAGACGCTCCTCGGTGACCTCGCCGTCCACCTCGAGCTCGAAGCGCTTGCCCTGGCGGACGTCGCTGATGCCGCCGAACCCGAGCCGCGGGAGGGCGCCGTGGACGGCCTTGCCCTGCGGGTCGAGGATCTCGGGCTTGAGCATGACGTCGACGACGACGCGGGCCACGGGTCGCTCCTGGGATCGGCGGGGAACGGGCACCGCTGAGTCTAGGACCCCGAATTCGGTTGCCCGCCGCTGGCCCGGCGGCCAGGGTGGCCCGCGTGGAGATGCACGTCGACCAGCTCACGGTGACGGCCGACGTCGTGCGGCGGCTCGTCGACGAGCAGCACCCGCGGTGGCGCCACCTGCCGGTGCGCGCGGTGGCGTCGCAGGGCACGGTGAACGCGATCTTCCGGCTCGGCGACGACCTCGCCGTCCGGCTCCCGCTGCAGGGGGACGACCCGGACGCGACGCGCGCGTGGCTGGAGTCCGAGCGCGACGCCATGGCCGAGCTCGCGGCGTCCACCACCGTGCCGACGCCCGTCCCGGTGGCGCTCGGCGAGCCGGGCGCGGGGTACCCGCTCCCCTGGGCGGTGCAGACCTGGCTGCCCGGGACGGACGCCACCGCCGACGACCCCGCGTCCTCGGTGGTGTTCGCGCGCGACATGGCGCGGCTCGTCCTCGACCTGCGGGCCGTCGACACCCGCGGCCGGCGGTTCGCCGGCGCCGGCCGGGGTGGGCACCTGCCCGACCACGACGCCTGGATGCAGGAGTGCCTGCGACGCAGCGCCCGCCTGCTCGACGTCCACCGGCTCGGACTGCTCTGGGACGAGCTGCGCGTCCTGCCGCGTGAGGACCCCGACGGCATGACGCACGGCGACCTGGTCCCGGGCAACGTCCTCGTCGCGGGCGGACGGCTGACCGGTGTGCTCGACGGCGGCGGCTTCGGACCGGCCGACCCGGCGCTCGACCTCGTCAGCGCGTGGCACCTGCTCGACGCCGCCCCGCGGGAGGAGCTGCGACGCGCGCTGGGCCCGTCGGACCTGGAGTGGGCGCGCGGACGGGCGTGGGCGTTCCAGCAGGCGATGGGCCTGGTCTGGTACTACGAGCGGTCCAACCCGGGGATGAGCCGGCTGGGCCGCCGGACGCTCCGTCGACTGCTCGAGCGGGAGTGAGGGCTCAGGCGGCGACGGGGGCGTGGCCGTCGGCGAGCAGCCCGCCGAGGACGTCGCGGGCGCGGGCGCACCGGCTCTTGACGGTGCCCGCCGCGCACCCGAGCACCCGTGCGGTCTCCTCGACGCTGTAGCCCTGGAGGTAGACCATGACGACGGCCCGCTGCTGGGCGTCGGGCAGCGCGGCCACGGCGGCGCGGACGTCGAGCACGGTCTCGCGCTCGCTCGTCGGACCGGGCACCAGCTCGAGGTCGAGGCCGCGGACGGCGGGCCGCACGCGCTGGCGGCGGATGGCGTCGATGCAGGCGTTGACCACGATGCGGTGCAACCAGGTGGTGACGGCGGAGTCGCCGCGGTAGCGGTGGGCCGACCCGAACGCCTTGACCATGGCGTCCTGCAGCGCGTCGGCGGCGTCCTCGCGGTCGCGCATGGTCCGGACGGCGACGGCCCAGAGGCGGTCCTGGTGGCGGCCGACGAGGTCGCCGAACGCGTGCGGGTCGCCCGCGACGTGACGGGCGAGCAGCTCGGCGTCGGTGGGGGTGCTGGCGGCCGTCGTGGCCGGGTGCGTGCTCATGCCCCCACCCTCGCGGCGGCCGCGTGGCCGTCGCATGGGTGCGCGTACTCAGATCGTGCGCCCGTGCCTACTCACCAGACACGAGTCGACGAACCACGGCACTCGGTCGCGGACCACGGCATCTCTGCCGTGGTCCGCGACCGTCCACCAGGAGAACCTGGTGAACGAGCGGCCGCCGTCAGACGAGTTCTCTTTTGAGGATCTTGCCGGTGGAGGTCATGGGGAGCTCGTCGCGGAACTCGATGACGCGGGGGTACTTGTAGCCCGCCATCTGCTCCCGGCCCCAGGCACGGAGCTCGTCCTCGGTGGTGGGGTCGCCGTCGGTCTTGATGACGAACGCCTTGATCTCCTCGCCGTGGGACTCGTCGGGGACGCCGACGACGGCGCACAGCGAGACCGCGGGGTGGCTCATCAGCACCTCCTCGATCTCGCGGGGGTACACGTTGAAGCCACCGCGGATGATCATGTCCTTGGAGCGGTCGACGATGTAGTACCAGCCGTCGTCGTCGCGTCGGGCGAGGTCGCCGGAGCGGAACCAGCCGTCCTGGATGACGGCCTCGGTGGCCTCGGGCCGGTTGTAGTAGCCCTTCATCACGTTGGGGCCCTTGATCGCGATCTCGCCGACGGTGTCGGCGCCCTCGACCTCGTTCCAGTCGGTGTCGATCAGCTTCATCTCCACGCCGGGGATCGGCAGGCCGATCGACCCGGGGCGCGGGTCGGCGCCGTCGGGCGAGAAGCTCGCGACGGGCGACGTCTCGGACAGGCCGTAGCCCTCGCGGATGGTGACGCCGAAGCGCTCGCCGAACTCGCGGTGGATCTCGACGGGCAGCGCGGAGCCGCCAGCGGAGCTGACCCGCAGGTTGGCCGCGATGGCCTTGACGTCGACGGTGTCGTCGAGCGCGCCGAGCAGGCCCCAGTACATGGTGGGGACGCCCGCGAAGTAGGTGATGCCCTCGGAGACCATCAGCCCGAGCGCCGCCTTGGCCTCGAAGCGCGGCAGCATCACGACGGTGCCGCCGAACGCGAACGCCCCGTTCTGCACGACGGTCTGGCCGAAGGAGTGGAACAGGGGCAGCACGCACAGGTAGGTGTCGGGACGGTCGGCGCGCGCACCGAACAGCTCGTCGCCCACGAGCGCGTTGGAGCGCATGTTGGAGTGGCTCAGCTCGGCGCCCTTGGGCTGGCCGGTGGTGCCGGAGGTGTAGAGGATCACCGCGGTGTCGTCGTCGGCGACCTGGACGGTGTCGAACGTCGGCGGCTGCTGGGCCACCGCGGACCCGAAGGTCTCTGCGCCCTCGATGGGCGACGGGGCGGACGGGTCGACGGTGACGACGAAGAACTCGCGGCAGGACTCGACCTGCGTGAAGCCGTCGTGCCCGGCCTGGCCGATCGGCAGGTCGGCGGTGCCCTCGAACGCGAAGTACGCGACCGCGTCGGAGTCCTCGAGGTGGTAGGCGACCTCGCGGGCCTTGAGCAGGACGTTCAGCGGGACGACCGTCGCGCCGGCCTTGAGGATGCCGAAGTAGATGATCGTGAAGTGCGGGATGTTCGCGCACGACAGCGCCACCTTGTCGCCCGGCTGCACGCCGCGGGAGACCAGCAGGTTGGCCACCTGGGACGAGGCGGCGTCGACCTGGGCGTAGGTCAGGCGGGTGCCGCCGAGCACGATCGCGGTGCGATCGGCGTAGGCGGCGGCTGAGTCCTCGAGCAGCGCGGACAGGTTGGGCACGAAGGGCCTCCGGGTTGTCGTCACAGTGACACGGACGTGAGCGGGCTCACGCCTGTCATATTACCGACGCGTAGGAGACCCCCGACCACGGCTTGGGTGGCGCGTGGGACAGCCGTTCACGCGATCGACACACTACTACCTCAAATTGAGTAGATCGTCATCGTCGAGGTGCTTTCGCGAGACCTCCCGGACGCGGCGCGTCCCTAGATTTCGGGGCGTCAACGGCTCCTTCTCGGGAGGGGAGCCCGGCCCGGCTCCTCGCAGCCCCACACCCGCAACGGACCACTCCCGTGACCCTCATGGACGACCGCACGACGGTCACCGTCACCGACCAGGCGCCGCCCCGCCGGCCCGCCCGCCGCCTGCGTCGCCGCTCCGAGCCGATCACCCCCCGCGGCTTCCGTCCCGACATCGAGGGCCTGCGCGCGATCGCCGTCCTCGCCGTGGTGGTCTACCACGCCGGGCTCGGCCTGCCCGGCGGCTACGTGGGCGTCGACGTCTTCTTCGTCATCTCCGGCTTCCTCATCACGCGGCAGCTCACGCGGTCGGTCGGCGAGCGCGGCTTCCGCGCCATCCCCACGTTCTACGCCCACCGCGTCCGTCGCCTCCTGCCCGCCGCCGTGGCCGTGGTGCTCGCGACGGTGGCCGCCGCCCGCGTCTGGGCGCCGCCGCTGCAGGTGCGCGGCATCGCGATGGACGGCCTGTTCACCACCTTCTACGGACTCAACTACCGGCTCGCCGTGCAGGGCACCGACTACCAGCACCTCGGCGTCGACGCCTCGCCGCTGCAGCACTTCTGGTCGCTCGCGGTGGAGGAGCAGTTCTACGTCGTGTGGCCGCTGACGATCGCGCTGGTCGTCGTCCTCGGACGTCGTCTCGCGCCGGGGCTGCTCGTCGCGGTGACGGTGGCCGCGGTCGCGGTGTCGTCGTGGTTCTCGGTGACGGTCACCCAGACGTCCGCGCCGTGGGCCTACTTCTCGCTGCACACCCGCGCGTGGGAGCTCGGGCTCGGCGAGCTGGTCGCCCTCACCGCCGGGCTCTGGGCGACGCTGCCCCGCCGCCTCGCCGGCCTGCTCGCCTGGGTCGGCCTCGCGGCGGTCGTCGCGAGCGCGGTGCTCTACACCGACGCGACCCCGTTCCCCGGGCACGCCGCCTGGCTGCCCGTCGGCGGCGCGGCGCTCGTCGTGGCCGCCGGCTGCGGCGGGCGGGTCGGCGCCGAGCGGGTGCTCGGCGAGCCGCTCATGCAGTGCCTCGGCCGGATCTCCTACTCCTGGTACCTGTGGCACTGGCCGATGCTCGTGCTCGCGCCCCACGTGGTCGGTCACGACCTGTCCGTGCTCGAGCGCGGCGTCGTCGTCTGGACCTCGCTGGTCGTCGCGCTGCTCTCGTTCTTCCTCGTCGAGGAGCCCGCCCGTCGGGCCGTGATGCCCGACGTCCGCTGGGCCGGGTTCGCCGTCGGGATGGCGGCGGCCGTCACCGCGGTCGTCGTGCTGGTGGTGGCGGTGCTGCCCGTCGCCCTCACCGGACGCGGCGCCGACTCCCGACTGACCGCCCTCGGCGGCTCCGACACCGGCACCTCGGCCCTGACGACGGCGCTCGCCGCCGGTCTCGACACCCGCGAGGCGCCCGCCAACCTCACCCCGCGTCCCGACGTCGCCGCGCAGAGCCTGCCGCCGACGTCGCGCAACGGCTGCCACGCCGGTTTCACGAGCACCGAGCGCCCGGCGTGCGAGTACGGCGACACGACGTCGGCGCGCACCGTGGTGCTGTTCGGCGACAGTCACGCCGAGCAGTGGCTGCCCGCACTCGACGTCCTCGGCCGCCAGAACGGCTTCAAGGTCGTCAGCTGGACCAAGTCCGCGTGCCCCGTCGCCGACCTCACCGTCCGCGACCCGGCCCTCAACCGCGACTACACCGAGTGCGACACCTGGCGCGCCGAGACCGTCGCCGCGATCGCCGCGATGCAGCCGCGACGCGTGGTCGTCAGCCAGTCCGAGAACGTGGCGTCGAGCAGCGTCAGCCCGAAGGCGTTCGCCGCGGCGACCGTCCGGACCCTCGACGCGCTGAGGGAGCGCTCCGGCGCCCGGGTGGAGTACGTGCAGGACATCCCGATCCCGGGCTCGGACCTGCCGGGCTGCGTCGCGGCAAACCTCGACGACGTCCGCGCGTGCTCCTTCGACCGCGACGACGCCTACGCCTACCCCGCCCGCCACGCGGCCCTGCTCGACGCGGTGCCCGCCGCGGTCGAGAGCGCCGCCGACCCGGCCGACTGGTTCTGCACCGACGACGCCTGCCCGGCCGTCGTGGGCAACGTCCTGGTCTTCCGCAACGACTCCCACATGACCGTGCCCTACAGCCGCTGGCTCGCCCCCCAGCTGCAGGGCCTCGTCCCGCCGAAGGAGGGCTGAGCCGTGTTCATCGCGATCCTGCAGCTGCGCCACACGATCCAGCAGGACGGGCACCTGTACCTGTTCTGCGCGTTCGTGCTGCTCACCTGGCTGGTCTGGCTGGCCAAGGTGGTGCTCTCCCGGGGCTACCGGCCTTGGACCGAGCCGCACGAGACGACCACGTCGGTCGTCATCCCGGTGGTGGACGAGCCGCTCGACCTGTTCCGCGAGGTGCTGCAGCGCATCGTCGACCAGGAGCCCACCGAGACCATCGTGGTCATCAACGGGCGACGCAACCCCGACCTCGAGAGCGTCTGCGAGGAGTTCGCCCCCGCGGTCCAGTGGACGTGGACGCCCGTCGCCGGCAAGCGCAACGCCGTGATGGTGGGCACCGAGGCGTCCGTCGGCGACGTGGTGGTGCTGGTCGACAGCGACACGGTCTGGACCGACGGGACGCTGCCCGAGCTGGTCAAGCCGTTCAAGGACCCCACCGTCGGCGGCGTCACCACACGTCAGCGGATCCTCGACCCGACCCGCACCTTCCTCACCCGCTGGGCCGACTGGCTCGAGAACACCCGCGTCCTCTATGCCATGCCCGCGCAGAGCCGTCTCGGCGCCGTCGGGTGCCTGCCCGGGCGCACGATCGCGTTCCGCCGGGCGGTGCTGGTCGACTCGATGCGCGACTTCATGGAGCAGAAGTTCCTCGGCGTCTTCATGGAGGTCTCCGACGACCGGACGCTCACCAACCTCGCGCTCAAGCGCGGCTACAAGACCGTCTACCAGTCGACGAGCCTGGTCTACACCGACGCCCCGACGCGGCTGGGCAAGATGATGAAGCAACAGCTGCGGTGGTCGCGCGGGAGCCAGTACAACACCCTGCGGATGCTGCCCTGGATGCTCGGGCACACGCCGGTGCTGGCGTTCTTCTTCGTCTCCGACATCGTCATGCCGTTCCTGCTGCTGGCGGTCGTGACGGCGTGGGTCATCCGCTACGTCACGCACACCGGCGAGAACCTCTACGCGGGCCTGCTCGACCTCGGGCCCACCGAGCACGCCATCCCGGCGATCGTCGTGCTGACGATCGTCATGTCGACCCTCTCGATGTCGCTGCGCCAGCTGCGGCACATCGAGGAGCGGCCCGTCGACCTGCTCCTCATGCCGCTGTACATCCTGTTCAGCTCGCTGTTCCTCATGCCGCTGCGCATGTACGGCTTCCTGCGCCTCGGCCACGTCGGCGGCTGGGGCACCCGCGCCGACGCCTACTCGGCCGACACCGAGACCGAGACGCCGCTCGAGCCGCACGGCCTCTCCGGCTCCACCCAGGTGGCCGCGCGCGTCGAGACGGCCACCCTGCGCTCCCCCGTCAACACCACGGGCGACCCCCGTGCCCTCGTCCCGTACCTCGTGGCCTCGGCCGCCGTCCTCCTCGGAGTCCTCTATGACGCCCAGCTCCTCCCCTGACCCGGTCGGCGGCCCCACCGGCCCCCGCTCGTGGAGCAGGAAGGTCAACGCGACCGCCCTGTCCGTGACCCTCGTCGCCGCCTGCGCGGCACTGTGGGTCTCGCCCGTCGGCGGCCAGGTGGCCGATACCGTGGCCGGCAGGATCCCCGCCGCGCTCGGCGGCACGATGGGCCAGGAGCCCGACGCCGCCAGGCCTGCCGCAGCCCGGCCCTCGCCCTCACCGTCGTCGACGCCGGCAGCCTCACGTCCCTCGACGGCCGGGCCGTCCAACCCCACCATCGACCGCGGCGACGGCGCGGGCACCGGCGCCGGGGGCGGGTCCGGCTCGGGCTCCGGGTCCGGCGGCGAGGCCGACGTCCAGCAGGTCGGCGACGGCGACGGCGGCTCGTCCGGCGGCGACGGCGGGTCGGACGGCGGGTCGGACGGCGGGTCGACCGGTGGCTCGGACGGCTCGGGCGGCGGCACGTCCAGCGGCGCCCGCGTCGAGGGCTGCTGGAGCTTCGAGTGGCAGCAGGACGCGCAGGCGTACTACGTCGGCGACCTGTCCGACCCGCTCGGCCTCGACAGCGGCAAGGGCGGGTACGACGGCGACGGCGTCGCGTGCACCGACCTGCCCGTCGACCCGCGGAGGCCGGCGTCGGAGCCCGCCGGCGCCTACGTCGAGCCCACGCCGACACCCGCGTCCAAGCGCGAGCTGGTCTCGCCCGCCCGGGACTACTACGGCTTCTCGCAGGACGGGCTGCCCGGCGACACCAAGATGTTCGACCGCCTCGACGCCCAGGTGGGCAAGGCACCGAGCAGCGTCGGCTGGTTCAGCGGCTTCAACCAGGACTACCGGGGCGACCTGGTGACCAAGGCCTGGCGACGCGACGCGCTGCCCGTCCTCACCTGGATGTCGGTGGCCCAGGTCTCCGACCCCACCGCCGAGAAGCCCTCGTACTCGCTCACGTCGATCATCGACGGCCGGCACGACGCGTACCTCTACCGGTACGCCGAGGCGGTGAAGAGGACCGGCCTGCCCGTCGCGATCCGCTTCGACCACGAGATGAACGGCAGCTGGTACGGCTGGTCGTCCGGACGCAAGGACTACAACAACACCCCCGAGAAGTACGTCGCCGCGTGGCGGCACCTGTGGCAGGTGTTCGAGCAGGTCGGCGCCAACGACGACGTGATCTGGCTGTGGTCGCCCAGCCGCGTCGACGACCTCAGGCCGTCGGCCACCAACGGCATCACCGACCTCGAGGCCAGCTACCCCGGCGACCAGTACGTCGACTGGGTGGGCGCGTCGGTCTACATGCGCCGCGCCTCGCTCGGCAGCAGCTACGAGGCGTCGTTCGGCCGGACCGTCGACCGGCTCAAGGCGCTCACCGACAAGCCGTTGTTCTTCGCCGAGATCGGCGCCACGCAGTCCGCGAGCGGCACCGACCTCACCGCGCTCAAGGCGGCCTGGACGACCACCGTCATCCGGCGGCTCGCGCGGGACGAGGACGTCGTGGGCTTCCTGTGGTTCAACAACGCCGCCGAGCACGTCGTCGACGGCCTGCCGACCACGCTCGACTGGACCATCGACTCCTCCCCCGAGGCGCTCGCGGCCTTCCGCGAGGCGGTGTCGACCGACGACTACGCCGCCGGCACCCGTCCCTGACCCCCGTCCGCTCCGCCACCCAGACCCTGCACCGACCCAGACCCTCCACCGCCCCACAGAAGGAACCACCATGAAGCTGTCCGTCATCGGCACCGGGTACCTCGGCGCCACCCACGCCGCCGCCATGGTCGAGCTCGGCCACGAGGTCGTCGGCCTGGACGTCGACCCCGCCAAGATCGCCTCGCTGGACGCGGGCGTCGTGCCGTTCCACGAGCCGGGGCTGCCCGAGCTGCTGCAGCGGTCGCTCGACAGCGGGCGCCTGCGGTTCACCACCGACTACGCCGAGGTCGGCGCCCGCGCCGACGTGCACTTCGTCTGCGTGGGCACCCCGCAGAAGCCGGGCGAGTACGCCGCCGACCTGTCCTACGTCGACGCCGCCGTGGCGGCCCTGGCCGCGCACCTGTCGCCCGGCGACCTCGTCGTCGGCAAGTCGACGGTGCCCGTCGGGACCGCCGCGCGCCTGGCCGAGGTGGTCGAGGCCGCGGGCGCCGACCTGTGCTGGAACCCCGAGTTCCTGCGCGAGGGTTTCGCCGTCGACGACACGCTGCACCCCGACCGCGTCGTCATCGGGTCGTCCACCGAGCGGGCCACCAAGACGCTGTGCGACGTCTACGCCACGATCCTCGACGCCGGCACCCCGCTGGTGGTCACCGACCTCGCGACGGCCGAGCTCGTCAAGGTGGCGGCGAACAGCTTCCTGGCCACCAAGATCTCGTTCATCAACGCGATGGCCGAGATCTGCGAGGTCGTCGGCGCCGACGTGACCCGGCTGTCGGAGGCGATCGGCCACGACGCGCGCATCGGTCACCGGTTCCTCGGCCCGGGCCTCGGCTTCGGTGGCGGCTGCCTGCCCAAGGACATCCGCGCGTTCATGGCGCGGGCCGGCGAGCTGGGCGTCGACCAGGCGCTCGGGTTCCTCAAGCAGGTCGACGACATCAACGTCCGTCGCCGGGCGCGCACCGTCGACCTCGCCCGCGAGATGTGCGAGGGCTCGCTCGCCGGGCGTCGCGTCGCGGTGCTGGGCGCGGCGTTCAAGCCCGACTCCGACGACATCCGCGACTCGCCGGCGCTCGACGTCGCGCTCGCGATCCAGCGTCAGGGCGCGGCGGTGTGGGTCTACGACCCGCACGCGATGGAGCGGGCCCGCGAGGCGTTCCCGACCCTCGCCTACGCGCCGAGCGCGCTCGCGGCCTGCGCCGACGCCGACGTCGTCCTGCACCTCACCGAGTGGAGCGAGTTCCGCGAGATGGACCCCGCCGCGGTGGGCGAGGTGGTGCGCTCGCGCAACGTCGTCGACGGCCGCAACGCCCTCGACCGCGAGGCCTGGACCCGCGAGGGCTGGACGCACCGTGCGCTCGGGCGTCCGTCCCTGTGAACCGTCAGACGAAGTCGCGACCGGTGAGGCGCTCGAAGGCCTCGACGTAGCGGCTGCGGGTGCGCTCGACGACGTCGCCCGGGAGCTCGGGGGGCGTGTCGCCGGAGTCGCGGTCCCAGCCGCTGGCGGGCGACGTGAGCCAGTCGCGGACGAACTGCTTGTCGAACGACTGCTGGGGGTGGCCGGGCTCCCACAGGTCGGCGGGCCAGAAGCGCGACGAGTCGGGCGTCAGGACCTCGTCGGCGAGGACGAGCGTGCCGTCCACGCGGCGGCCGACCTCGATCTTGGTGTCGGCCAGGATGATGCCGCGCTCGCGGGCGATCTCCTCGCCGCGGGCGTAGACGGCCAGCGTCAGGTCGCGCAGGGCGGTGGCGACGTCGGCACCGACGAGCTCGACGACCTGGTCGAACGAGATCGGCTCGTCGTGCTCGCCCGCCGGCGCCTTGGTGCTGGGCGTGAAGATCGGCTCGGGCAGGCGGCTGCCGTCCACGAGGCCGTCGGGGAGCGCGATGCCGCTGACGGCACCGGAGCGTCGGTACTCCTCGAGCCCGCCGCCGGTGAGGTATCCACGGGCCACGCACTCCACGGGCACCATGTCGAGGCGCTCGCAGACGACCGCGCGTCCGGCCACCTGCTCGGGCACGTCGGTGGACGCGACGTGGTGCGGCGCGAGATCGGTGAGCTGGTCGAACCACCACAGCGACAGCTGCGTGAGCACCCGCCCCTTGTCGGGGATGCCGGGCTGCAGCGCGTGGTCGTAGGCCGAGATGCGGTCGGAGGCGACCATGAGGATGCGGTCGTCGTCGAGCGACCACAGCTCGCGGACCTTGCCGGTGTGGATCAGGGTCGCGCCGGGCACGTCGTAGTCGGTCACGGGCACCAGCCTAGGAGGGCGCGACGATGCGCTGGAACAGGTGGTGGTCCTGCCAGCGACCGTCGATGCGCAGGTACTCCGGCGCGGTGCCGATCCAGCTGAAGTCGCTGCGGGCGAGCACCTTCTGCGACGGCCCGTTCTCCAGCAGCGTCGCGGCCTGCACCCGGTGCAGCCCCATGTCGTACGCGGCCTCGCAGGCGTGCGCGACGGCCCACGTCGCCAGGCCTTTGCGCAGGTGGTGCACGTCGACCCAGTACCCGAGGTTGCCGTTGTCGAACGCGCCGCGGACGACGTCGTTGAGGTTGACCCGCCCCACGACGTCGTCGCCGTGCACGAGCACCCACGACGCCGACCGTCCCGCCGCGTCGTTCTCGAGCGCGGTGCGGATCGTCGCCGCCTGGCGCTCGGGCGTCGCGAAGTCCTCGCCGCGTCGCGGCTCCCACCGCTCCAGGTGCCGCCGGCTGCGGGCGTACGACGCGGCCAGCGCCTCGGCGTGGTCCTCGCGCAGCGGCTCGATCGCGTACCCGGCCGGTCCCTTGGTGGTCATGGGACGAGCCTAGGGCCCGGCGCTCGGTCAGCAGCCGCCGCAGTTGTTGTAGAGGACGTCCCAGTGGTTGCCCTCCTTGGCGTACACGTTGCCCGAGCCCGACCGGTACTGCGCGGCGCCGTCGCTGCGGGTGCCGATGTAGGTGAAGGTGCCGGTGACGTAGCTGTTCAGGCAGGTGCTGAGCGAGAAGTCGAGCTTGTAGCCGTTGGCGTGGCTGTAGGTGCCGCCGGCGTGGCCCGTCTCGGTGCCGCCGGTGATGTTGAGGGCGCAGCCGCTGGCGTTGCGCAGCGTGACGGCGCCGTCCACGGTGGCCTGGCGCAGGCCCTCGAAGGCGGTGCAGGTGCTGTTGGCCGGGTTGGAGCAGCCGCCCGACGACGACCAGGTGATGCCGGCGGAGCGGAACGTCGACTCGGCGGCAGCCTGGGAGACCGCCGACGCGGGCGTCGCGAGCGCGATAAGCCCGCCGAGGGCGAGCACGAGGGCGGCGACGGCGCCGGCGGCGCGACGCGTCAGGGAGCGGGGTGCGGTGAGGTCCATGCCCCGGGAGTACCCGCGGCGTCCACGGGTCAAACCCGTTCGATGTTCACAGCGTCAGAGGATGTCGCCAGGCGAGTACGCGGCGGCCCGGGGGTGCGCGGCGAGGACGGGTGCGGCGCGGTCGACCACCTGCTGCACCTGCGAGACCGCGGCCCCGGTGAACGTCAGCGGCTCGGCCACGAGGGCGGCGAGGTCGGCGGACGTCAGGCCGAGGCGGTCGTCGGCGGCGAGACGGGCCAGCAGGTCGTTGTCGGCGGCGCCCTTCTCGCGCATCTCGAGCGCGACGTGCACCGCGTGCTCCTTGATCGCCTCGTGCGCCACCTCGCGTCCGACGCCGGCGCGCACCGCGGCCATCAGCACCTTGGTGGTGGCCAGGAACGGCAGGTACCGGTCGAGCTCGCGCTGGACGACGGCCGGGAACGCCCCGAAGTCGTCGAGCACCGTCAGGAACGTCTCGAACAGGCCGTCGGCGGCGTAGAACGCGTCGGGCAGCGCGACGCGTCGCACCACCGAGCACGACACGTCGCCCTCGTTCCACTGGTCGCCGGCCAGCTCGCCGACCATCGAGACGTAGCCGCGGACGATCACCGCGAGGCCGTTGACGCGCTCGCACGAGCGGGTGTTCATCTTGTGCGGCATCGCGCTGGAGCCGACCTGCCCGGGCTTGAACCCCTCGGTGACCAGCTCGTGGCCGGCCATCAGGCGGACGGTGGTGGCGAGGTTGGACGGGCCCGCCGTCAGCTGGGCGAGCGCGGTGACGGTGTCGTAGTCGAGCGAGCGCGGGTAGACCTGGCCGACGCTGGCGAGCACGCCGTCGAACCCGAGGTGCGCGGCGACGCGGCTCTCTAGCTCGGCGAGGCGGGACTCGTCGCCGTCGAGGAGGTCGAGCATGTCCTGAGCGGTGCCCATGGGGCCCTTGATGCCGCGCAGCGGGTAGCGCGCGAGGAGGTCCTCGAGTCGTCCGATGCCGAGCAGCAGCTCGTCGGCGACGGTGGCGAAGCGCTTGCCGAGGGTGGTGGCCTGCGCGGCGACGTTGTGGCTGCGGCCGGCCATGACGAGCGACTCGTGCTCGGCGGCGAGACGCGTCACGCGGGCCAGCGCGGCGACGGCGCGGTCGCGGACGATTCGCAGCGACGCGACCACCTGCAGCTGCTCGACGTTCTCGGTGAGGTCGCGCGACGTCATGCCCTTGTGGACGTGCTCGTGACCGGCCAGCGCGCTGAACTCCTCGATGCGCGCCTTGACGTCGTGCTTGGTGACGCGCTCGCGGGCGGCGATCGAGGCGAGGTCGACCTGGTCGACGACGGCCTCGTAGGCCTCGATCACGCCGTCGGGGGTCTCGACGCCGAGGTCGCGCTGGGCGCGCAGGACGGCGATCCACAGCTGCCGCTCGAGCACGATCTTGTGCTCGGGCGACCACACGGCCGCGAGGTCGGCCGAGGCGTAGCGGGAGGCGAGCACGTTGGGGGTCGTCGTCACGTGCCCCAGTGTCCCGCAGCCGCGCCCGCCCCTCCAAACCTGCCGACCTGTCGGTGCCTGGTGATGCCCCGACATCACCACGCACCGACAGGTCCACGGTCAGCCGGACGCGCGGCGCGAGCGGAAGGCGGCGACGTGGGTGCGGTTGGCGCAGGTGGTGCTGCAGAAGCGGCGCGAGCGGTTGCGCGAGAGGTCGACCAGGACTCCCCCGCACCCCTCGGCCTCGCAGCGGCGCAGCCGGTCGAGGTCGTCGGCGCGCACCAGGTCGGCCAGGCCCATCGCCGCCTCGGCGCCGATCCGGTCGGCCAGCGGCTGGTCGCCGGCCGCGACGTGCAGGTGCCAGTCCCACTCGTCGTGGCGGAACAGGTACGGACGCGCGTCGGTGCGCGCGAACAGGTCGTTGACGAGCGCCACCAGGTCGTCGCGGTGCGCGACGTCCCACGCGCCGGCGATCGCAGCGCGCATCTCGCGGACGCCCGCCACCTCGTCGGCCGAGCGCGCCCGCGTCCCCGAGATCGGGTGGGCGGCCAGGAACGCGTCGAGGTCGGCGACGGTGCGCAACGTCTCGCCGCCGTCCTGCGCGGTGTTCACCAGCGA
Source organism: Solicola agrisoli (assembly GCF_049059935.1). Classification (NCBI taxonomy): domain Bacteria; kingdom Bacillati; phylum Actinomycetota; class Actinomycetes; order Propionibacteriales; family Nocardioidaceae; genus Solicola; species Solicola agrisoli. The sequence continues at coordinate 23,789 of NZ_JBMGQR010000011.1, forward strand.
CGCCGTCATCTGCAGCATCTCCTGGGTGTCATGGGTGAAATCCACATTGACTCCTGACACGTCTCGCTCCTAGTGTCATCACCGTACCGTCCTCACACTCCTGACAGGAGAGGCTCGTGGCCTCCGAGCGTTCCTACGCCCTCGCCGCCCTCGGCGGGGCGTCGTTCATCGCCTTCTCCGGCCCGCTCGTGCGCCTCGCCGAGGCCACCCCGACGGCGTCCGCGCTGATGCGCGTCGGGCTGGCCCTCCCGGTGCTCTGGCTGATGGTCCGCCTGGAGGAGCGCCGTCCGCGCTCGCTCCCCGGCACCCGTCAGCGCTGGCTGATGCGGCTCGGCGGCGCGTTCCTCGCCGTTGACCTCGTGCTCTGGGTGCACGCGATCGAGGCGGTCGGCGCGGGCCTGGCCACGGTGCTCGCGAACCTGCAGGTGCTCTTCGTCGGCGTGCTCGGCTGGTGGCTGCTCGCCGAGAAGCCCGCCCGGACGCTCGTCCTCGCGCTGCCGGTGATGCTCGGCGGCGTCGTGCTCGTCAGCGGCGTGGTGGGCGACGGCGCCTACGGGTCCGACCCCGTCGCGGGCGTGGTCTTCGGCCTCGCGACGTCGCTGATGTACGCCGGCTACATCCTGCTCATGCGCCTCGCCACGCGCACCGCCGTGCCCACCGGGGCGGCCCGCGCGGCGCTCGTCCGCCCGCTCTACGAGGCGACGCTCGGCGCCACCGCCGCGGCGCTCGTGATGGCCGTGGCGCTGCCCGGGTTCGACGTCAACGGCGCGCAGGGGTTCGGCTGGACGCTCGTCATCGCGCTGTCGTCGCAGGTGGTGGGGTGGATGCTCATCTCGATGGGCATGCCGCACCTGCCCGCCGCCGTCACCAGCGCGCTGCTGCTCGTCCAGCCCGTGCTGTCGGTCGTGATCGCGCGGCTGCTGTTCGACGAGACGCCGTCGCCGTCGCAGCTCCTGGGCGTGCTGCTCGTCCTGGCCGGCGTCATGCTGACGACGCTCGGCACCCGGACGCGTCGCGCCGCCGCGGCCGATCCGGTGCCCGCCCCCGCCTGATCCCCCGAGTTGTCGGTGCCTCAGGGGGCCATGGCCCTGTGAGGCACCGACAGCTCCTCAGGAACCGGCGGCGGCCTGCGCGGCGATGTCGGTGCGGTGGTGCGAGCCGTCGAGGCCGATCAGCGCGACGCCGGCGTAGGCACGCTCGCGGGCCTGGGCGAGGTCGTCGCCCCGCGCCGTCACCGACAGCACCCGACCACCGGACGAGACCAGCCGGCCGTCGTCGAGGCTCGTGCCGGCGTGGATGACGTCGACGCCCTCGAGCGCGTCGGCCGCCTCGACGCCGGTGATCCCGTCGCCCTTGCGGGGCGACGCCGGGTAGTCCTTCGCCGCGACGACGACGGTGACCGCCGCGCCCCTGTGCCAGCGCGGCAGGCCCACCTGGTCGAGCGAACCGGTGGCGGCACCGTGCAGCAGCGTCGCGACCGAGCTGTCGACGAGCGCCATCAGCACCTGCGTCTCGGGATCGCCGAAGCGGGCGTTGAACTCGATGACGCGGGTGCCGCGCGACGTCAGCGCGAGGCCCGCGTAGAGCAGGCCCTGGAACGGCGTGCCGCGCCGCGCCATCTCGTCGACGGTGGGCTGCAGGACGCGACGGGTGGCGTCGGCGACGAGGTCGTCGGGCGCCCACGGCAGCGGCGTGTACGCACCCATGCCGCCGGTGTTGGGGCCCTCGTCGGCGTCGAGCGCGCGCTTGAAGTCCTGCGCCGGCTGCAGCGGCAGGACGGTGGTGCCGTCGGTGACCGCGAACAGCGACACCTCGGGCCCGTCCAGGTACTCCTCGACGACGACGCGTCCGCACGCGGCGGCGTGGGCCACCGCCTCGTCGCGGTCGGACGTGACGACGACGCCCTTGCCCGCGGCCAGGCCGTCGTCCTTGACGACGTACGGCGGGCCGAACGCGTCGAGGGCGGAGGCGACCTCGTCTGCGGTCTCGCACACGTGCGCCATCGCGGTGGGCACCTCGGCGGCAGCCATCACCTGCTTGGCGAACGCCTTGGAGCCCTCGAGCTCGGCGGCCTCCCGCGACGGACCGAAGCACGCGACGCCGCGGTCGCGCACGGCGTCGGCCACCCCCGCGACGAGCGGCGCCTCGGGGCCCACGACGACGAGGTCGACGCCGAGCGACACCGCGAGGTCGGCGACGGCCGCGCCGTCCATCGGGTCGACGTCGTGCAGCGTGGCGACCGCCGCGATGCCCGGGTTGCCCGGCGCGGCGTGCACCTCGGTGACGACCGGGTCGCGCGAGAGGGCGAGCGCGAGGGCGTGCTCACGTCCGCCGGTGCCGATGACGAGGGTCTTCATGCAGGTCCTAGAGGAGGTCGTGACGCACGATGGTCGCCGCGCGATCGGGGCCGACGCCGACGGCGGAGATGCGGGCGCCGGACATCGCCTCGACGGCCTCGACGTAGGCGCGGGCGTTGGCGGGGAGGTCCTCGAAGGTGCGGGCCTCGCTGATGTCCTCCCACCAGCCGGGGAGGTACTCGTAGATCGGCACCGCGTGGTGGAAGTCGCTCTGGTTGACCGGCATCTCGTCGTGGCGCACGCCGTCGACGTCGTACGCGACGCAGACGGGCACCTGCTCGAGGCCGGTGAGCACGTCGAGCTTGGTGAGCACGAGGTCGGTGACGCCGTTGACGCGCGAGGCGTACCGGGCGATCACCGCGTCGTACCAGCCGCAGCGGCGCGGGCGTCCGGTCGTGGTGCCGTACTCGGCGCCGACCTTGCGCAGGTGCTCGCCGGCGTCGTCGTTCAGCTCGGTGGGGAACGGGCCCTCGCCGACGCGCGTCGTGTAGGCCTTGACGATGCCGATGACGCGGTCGATGCGCATGGGCGGCACGCCCGAGCCGGTGCAGGCGCCGCCGGCGGTGGCCGACGACGACGTGACGAACGGGTAGGTGCCGTGGTCGACGTCGAGCAGCGTGGCCTGGCCGGCCTCCAGCAGCACGGTCTCGCCGCGGTCGAGCGCCTGGTTGAGCAGCAGCCCGGTGTCGGCCACCATCGGCGCGAGCCGCTCGGTGAACGAGGTGAGGTCGTCGACGATCTCGTCGACGTCGACCGCGCGCCGGTTGTAGATCTTGGTGAGCACCTGGTTCTTCTGCTCGAGGGCCCCCTCGACCTTCTGGCGCAGGATCTTGGTGTCGAACAGGTCCTGGACGCGGATGCCGACGCGATTCATCTTGTCGGCGTAGGTCGGTCCGATGCCGCGGCCGGTGGTGCCGATGCGGCGCGAGCCGAGGAAGCGCTCGGTGACCTTGTCGAGGCTGCGGTTGTAGTCGGCGATGACGTGGGCGTTGGCGCTGATGCGCAGCCGACTGACGTCGACGCCGCGTGCCGAGAGCGCGTCGAGCTCCTCGAACAGCACCGACAGGTCGACGACGACGCCGTTGCCGATCACGGGCGTGCAGCCGGGCGTCAGGATGCCGCTGGGCAGCAGGTGCAGGGCGTACTTCTGGTCGCCGACGACCACGGTGTGGCCGGCGTTGTTGCCGCCGTTGAACTTGACGACGTAGTCGACCCGGCTGCCGAGGACGTCGGTGGCCTTGCCCTTGCCCTCGTCACCCCACTGCGCGCCGACGATGACGACTGCGGGCATGGGTGGTCCCCCTCAGGACGGACGAGAAGCCCCGGACGGCGGTTGACGGGTGGGCCGGGGCTCTGACGCAGGGAGTCTAACGGTGCACGGCCGCCGGGACGCCAACGGAGACGTGCGTAGGGTGACGTGGGTGGACGACATCCTCCTGATCAGCAACGCCAAGGCCGGCACAGCGGCGGACGACGCCGTCGAGGCCGCCGTCGGCGTGCTGCGCGGCGAGCACTCCATCCAGGTGGTCGCCACCGAGTCGCTGGAGGACCTCGGCGACGTGCTGGCCAAGCGCGCCGCCGACGGCGGGCCCGGCACCGTCGTCGTGGTCGGCGGCGACGGCAGCCTGCACGCCGTCGTCCAGGTGCTACACGACCGCGACGAGACCCGCGACGTCGTCCTCGGCCTGGTGCCGCTCGGCACCGGCAACGACTTCGCGCGCACCGTCGGCGTCGTCCCCGACCCCGAGGCCGCGGCCCAGCAGCTGCTCGCCGCCGAGGAGCGCGACGTCGACCTGATCGTCGACGACGCGGGCGGCGTCGTCGTCAACGCCGTGCACCTCGGTCTCGGCGCCGAGGCTGGCGTCGCGGCCAAGCCCTGGAAGGCGCGGCTCGGCCCGCTCGGCTACGTGGTGGGCGCCTTCATCTCCGGCTTCACCAAGCCCGGCAAGGACGTCGCGGTGCGCGTCGACGGCGAGCCCGTCCGCGGCCGCGGCCGCACGCTGCAGGTGGCGCTCGGCAACGGACGCTACGTCGGTGGCGGTACCGCGCTCGTGCCCCACGCCGACCCGTCGGACGGCAAGATCGACGTCGAGGTGTCGTTCGCCGACCCCCTGATGCGGCGCCTGTCCTACGCGATCTCGCTTCGCTTCGGCGTCCAGGACAAGCGCGACGACGTCTCCCACGCCCGCGGCGCCGAGGTGCACGTGCGCGGCGAGGAGTTCCGCTGCAACGCCGACGGCGAGATCGGCGACCCCGTCACCGAGCGCACCTGGCACGTCGAGCCCGCCGCCCTGCGGATGCTCCTGCCTCCCCCGCCGTCCCTGTGACGGGGCGGTCGTTCACCAGGTTCTCCTGGTGAACGGTCGCGAACCACGGCGGACTCGCCATGGTTCGCGACCGTCCACCGTGGTTCGTCTGCGTCAGAGCAGCTCGTCGTGCGCCTCGCGCGACGACTCGAGGAGGAACTCGCGCGTGCGGTGGGCCTCCTCCTCGTCGCCGATGCGGGTGCTCGCGATCGACAGCGCGGCGAGCGCGCGGAGGAACCCGCGGTTGGGCTCGTGCGACCACGGGACGGGCCCGAAGCCCTTCCAGCCGTTGCGACGCAGGGCGTCCAGTCCGCGGTGGTAGCCGGTGCGCGCGAACGCGTACGCCTCGATGTCCTGGTCGCCGGCGGCCAGCGCCTTCTCGGCGAGGACGGCCCAGGCGTGGCTGGACGACGGGTGCGACGCCGCGACGGTGCGCGGGTCGGCGTCGGACGACTCGGACTCGGCGGGGTCGTCGGGCAGGCGGGTCTCGGGCGGCTCTCCCAGGAGGTTGGTCATGCGTCCATCCTGCCGTGCGCACGGTCGGCGCCGCCGCCCGCGGGGGTGGCGAGCGACAGCGCGAAGTCGCCGGGCTCGTCGGTCCACCAGTGGACGAGGTCGAGGCCGGCCGCCGCGAGCTCGCGCTCCACGCCGTCGCGCCGGAACTTCGACGACACCTCGGTGCGGACGTCCTCGCCGGCCTCGAACGGCACCTCGAGGTCGGCGCCCGGCACCCGCACCGCCTGCGCGACGGACGACCGCAGCCGCATCTCGATGCGCTCCTCGTCGGCGTCCCAGAGCGCGACGTGCTCGAACGAGTCGGGGTCGACGTCGGCGTCCAGCTCGGCCGCGAGCACCCGCAGGACGTTGCGGTTGAACGCCGCGGTGACCCCGGCAGCGTCGTCGTACGCCGCGACGAGGCGGTCGGCGTCCTTGACCAGGTCGGTGCCGAGCAGCAGGTGGTCGCCGGGCTGCAGCGCCGCGGCGATGCGGCTCAGGAACGCCGCGCGCGGACCGGGCTCGTAGTTGCCGATCGTGGAGCCGAGGAACGCCACCAGCCGTGAGCCGCCGGCTGGCGTCGGGATGGACTCGTCGAAGTCGGCCACCTGCGGCTCGACGGCCAGCCCCGGGTACTCGGCGACGAGCGCCGTGCGCGCCTGCTCGAGCACGACGGGGTCGACGTCGAGCGGCACGAACGTCTCGAGGGTGCCGTGGGCTCGCAGCGCGTCGAGGAGCAGCCGGGTCTTGTCGGATGTGCCGCTGCCGAGCTCGACCAGCGTCGTGGCCTCGGTGAGCTTGGCGATCGACGGCGCCTGCTCGTCGAGGATGGCCCGCTCGGCGCGCGTCGGGTAGTACTCGGGCAGCCGGGTGATCTGGTCGAACAGGTCGCTGCCGCGGCCGTCGTAGAAGTACTTGGGCGGCAGCGTGTACGGACGCGACCCGAGCCCGGCGCGGACGTCGGCGATCATCTGGGTGCGGCGGTCGGTCACGGGGTCTCCAGGGGGGTCGCGCACACGCCGTCGGCGGTGACGGTGAGCAGGTGCCGGTCGGGGACGGACGTCCAGCCGGGGGTGTCGTCGGGCTCGCTGGCGACGAGGACGCCGTCGGGCCGCTGCTGCCAGCTGAGCGTGTCGCCCCAGGTGGTGGCGAGCAGCCGGTCGCGCGACAGCAGCAGCAGGTTCATCCGCGCGTCGGGGTCGTCGGCCGCGATCGTCGCGAGCGTGCGGCCGACGTCGTCGACGCCGTCGCGCACCACCCGGGCGGCGAGCAGGGCGGCGTCGCACGCCGACTCGGCTTCGATGGACGGGCCGACGGCGTCGCGGTCGACCCGGCCGTTGTGCGACACCAGCCAGCCGTCGTGCAGGAAGGGCGCGGCGGCGGTGGCGTCGGCGGGCATGCCGACGCTGGCCGAGCGGACGGCGGCGACCACGCGTCCCGAGCTCAGGTGCGGGGCCATCGCGGCGAACGACACGTCGCCCCACAGCGGCTTGTCCGACCGCCACCGCGCGGGCTCACCGGGCTCGCCCGGGTGGAACCCGACGCCCCACCCGTCGGCGTTGACGGTGCCGTGCGCCTGGTGGCGCGGCGCGTACGACTGCGCGAGCAGACCGTGCGACGGCTCGAGGACGAGCGACGCGACCGTGCGCGGCGCACCGAACCACGCGAGGTGGCGGCACACCTCAGAGGTCCCAGGCGAGCCGGAGGCCGGTGAAGATCTGACGACGGTACGGGTGGTCCCAGTTGCGGAACGACGGACGGACGGTGGCCGTCGCCGCGGCCCACGAGCCGCCGCGGAGGATCTTGTAGTCGCCGCCGAAGAACGGCGCGGTGTAGTCGGCGTAGAGCATCGGGGTGAAGCCGGGCCAGGGCGTGAGGTCCGAGCTCGTCCACTCCCAGACGTCGCCGATCATCTGCTCGACGCCGTACGCCGACGCGCCGCCGGGGTAGGCGCCGACCTCGGCGGGACGCAGCGCGCCACCGCCGAGGTTGGCGGTGCTCTCGGACGGACGCTCCTCGCCCCACGGCCAGCGGCGTCGTCGCCCGAGGGCGGGGTCCCAGACGCAGGCCTTCTCCCACTCCAGCTCGGTGGGCAGGCGCGCACCGGCCCAGGCGGCGTAGGCCTCGGCCTCGAAGTGGGTGACGTGCTGGACGGGCTCGTCGGCAGGCAGGTCCTCGACGATCCCGAAGCGGGTGCGGGTGCCGTCGGCGTGCCACGACATGGGCCGCTCCAGCCCGGCCTCGATGCGGTGCTGCCAGCCGCGCGTGGTCCACCAGCGCGGCTGGTCGTAGCCGCCGTCGGCGACGAAGCCGGCCCACTCGGCGTTGGTGACGGGCACGCGCCCGATGCGGAAGCCGGGCACGTCGACCACGTGGGCGGGCCGCTCGTTGTCGAGCGAGCCGGGCTCGGCGGCGGCGTCGACTCCGATGACGACCTCGCCGCCGGGCACCGTGACGGCGTCGTGCGGCACCCGGCGTCCGGCGGGAAGCGGCGCGCGGGGCGTGAGCAGCGCGGCCCCGGTGCGCAGGTGCAGCGTGGCGAGCATCGTCTCGTCGTGCTGCTCCTCGTGCTGGGCGACCATCGCGAACGGGAACACGTCGTCGGCGCGCTCGAGCAGGTCGAGCACGCGTCCACGCACCTCGCGTCCGTACCGGCGGGCCTCGACCGGCGGCATCAGCGGCAGCGACGGGCGGTCGGCGCGCGCGTGCTGGAACGCGTCGTACAGCGACTCGACGTGCGGCGGGAGCAGGCCGGGGCGGTCGGCCACGCCCTCGCGCAGCAGCCACAGCTCCTCCTGCTGGGCGACGTGCGCGAGGTCCCACACGAGCGGGCTCATGATCGGGCTGTGCTGGGCGCGCAGCTCGGACTCGTCGAGGTCGGTGAGCCAGGACGTGCGGGCGCGGGCGGACTCGAGGTCGCGCGCCACCTGGTCGGCGTCGGGCAGGGTCATCGGGAGAGCTCCTCCAGGACGGGACCGGCGCCGCGGGTGCGCAGGTCGTCGGCGATCAGCGCGCCCACCGAGGTGCCGCGCGCGGCGAGGCGGCGCAGCTCGGTGAGGGCGGCGAGGTCGGGATCGGGCAGGTCGACGACGGCGAGGGCCGCGTCGAGGCAGGTGACGGCGGCCGCGGCGAGGTCGGGGTCGGCCAGGCCGCGGGTGGTGGCCTGCGTCCAGTGGGCGGCGACGGGCGCGATCGCGACGTCGACGACCGGGTGCACGCGCTCGTCGTCGAGCCACGCGACGACGGCCGCGACGACCGCGGGCCACCAGGGCTCGGGCAGCGCGTCGAGGCAGCGCAGCTCGAGGAACCCGCGCAGCCGCAGCGGCGGGAACACCGTCGTCAGGTGGCGACGCAGGTCGGCGACGGTGGGCGCCGGCCAGCCGCCGGGGCGATCCACCCACTGCGCGAAGCTGCGGGTGTCGTCGGCGCACCGCAGGGCGCCGGCATCGTCGGGCAGGTGCATGACGGGCGCGGCGAGGGCGCGCTCGGTCCAGGTGGCGACGGGGTCGTCGGTGTCGGCGAGCGGGCCCGAGACCAGCGGCGGCATGCCCGACCACGCGCGCTGGCGGGCCGACGCGACGCCGGTGTCGACGCCCGCGAGGTGGGCCGAGGTGCCCGTCAGCGCGGTGAGCAGGGGGCCGAGCCGGGACGCGCGACGGACGCGGCTCGCCCACTCGTGCGGACGGCCGGCCTCGACGTTGACCTGGAGCGCGGCCGTCGAGCACATCATCGTGCGGCCGTCGGCGGCGCCGGTGGCCTGGGCGTCGAACCAGCCCTCCATGCACGCGTAGCGCGGCGCGGGGTTGAGCCGGCGCGACGGACGCACGGGGTCGGCGCCGAGGAACACCCAGGCCAGACCCTCCTCGCGCAGGCGCGCGCGCACGAGCGCGACCTCGGCGCGCGTGGCGGCGATGGCCGTCGCAGCGTCGCGGTGGACCCCCGACGACACCTCCACCTGGCCGCCGGGCTCGACGGTCGTCCGTCCGCCGTGGGGCAGGTCGGCGAGCTCGTCGACAAGGGCCGCGATCACGCCGAAGTCGGGATGGACGTCGGGACGTCCGAGCGGGTGGACGTGGCCCTCCACCTCGATCCCGACCGGCCCGGGGGCGCGGTCGACGAGCGCGGCGTCCGCCACGAGCGTGCGCGCGGACGCGGCGTCGAGGACGCGGGCACCGTCGGCGGTGGAGAGCGTCGGCTGGCTGGCTGTGCTGGTGTGGTGCGTCGTCGTCACCGTGTCACCCCTCGCGGTCCGGACCGGATCTGCGAGCAGATCCGCGGGTCATCGGGGCCGGGTATCGCGCACTCGGCCTTCGATGTCCACTATGCGCCACCCCTCCGACAGATGCACGTCCCGGGCCGGGTCGAATACCACGGTCTCCTGGTAAACGGTCGCGAACCATGGCACGTTCGCCGTGGTTCGCGACCGAGTGCCATGGTTCGTCAGGAGGCCAGACGGCGGGTGCCGTACAGCCGGGCCGACCGCTCCAGGTCGGCGGCAAGACCCTGGGCAGTCAGCCTCCGGCGGTCAGGCGCGAGGTCGGCCCAGACCAGCCGCGTCATCCCCCAACCGAGGCTTCGCATCGCGTCCTCTCGTGCTTTCTCGGCCACGACCACGTCCGAAGGCGTCTGACCCTCTCGGAGCAGCCGCCCGTACTTGATCCGGCCGTCGAACTCGGCCAGGTGTCGGTGGGCCTCCCACCCCAGGTCGGACCGGCCGACGAACAACCCGTCCGGCCGCTCGAGGACGAGCTGGCACCGCGGTGCCGGGAGCAGGAACTCGTAGCAGAGGTAGCGGCTCCGGGTCTCCCCAGCGCTCTCAGCCAGTGGATCGGCGAGCCGGAGAGTGATGCCGGCAGTGCGCGCACCTCGATGGTGAGCTGCCATCTCGGCGACAACGTGAAGGCGTTCCTCCTCGGCCACGCCGAGGTGGAGCGCTGAGTCCACCATGACGAGCCCGGGCTCGACACGGACCGCGCACATCGCCTGCCACAAGCTGGTCTCGGAATCGACCAGCAGGACACCGTTGACCACCTCGAGGCCGCCGGGATCGATCACACCGACGTGGTGCCTCACCCCGGCCTCACGCCGTCCGCTACCGGAGTCGAGCCTCTGCACGTCGACGATCGAGAGGTCGACACCCCACACCTCGACACCTCGCTCCACGAGGGCGGAGACTCCGCACAGAGCGACTCGGCCGCCGTGCCGTGCGAGCACGGCGCGTCCCCTCACGCGGAACCGCTGGACGGAGCTCAGCGACGCCCAGACGGTGGGCAGCGCGTAGGCGCCCTGCCGGAACCGATGCAGCACGTCACGGTCGACGAGCTTGGTGATCCCGTAGCTGGTGAGACCCAGCCCCAGCAGATCACCGGTGGTGATGAAGCCACCGCGGGTGGTCGAGATCGTCGCGAGTTCGTCGTCCATGGGACGAGGTTCGGGCCGCGTCGTCGATGCGCGCCAGGGCGCTGATCCGATCAGTGGACGAACCACGTCGGAGACTCACCCTGTGGACACGAGGCGGGCTCGACAGACCACGGTGAACAGTCGCGAACCACGGCATTCTTGCCGTGGTTCGCGACCGATTACCAGGAGAACCTGGTAATCGACACCAGTGTCAGACGCGGGTGCCGGCGGAGCGGAGGTTGGCGCAGGCCTCGGCGACGCGGGCGGCCATGCCGGCCTCGGCGAGCTTGCCCCAGGCGCGGGGGTCGTACTGCTTCTTGTTGCCGACCTCGCCGTCGATCTTCAGGACGCCGTCGAAGTTGCGGAGCATGTGCTCGGCCACGGGGCGGGTGAAGGCGTACTGGGTGTCGGTGTCGATGTTCATCTTGACGACGCCGTAGTCGACGGCCGCCGAGATCTCCTCGGGCAGCGAGCCCGAGCCGCCGTGGAACACCAGGTCGAACGGCTCGTCCTTGCCGTACTTCTCCGCGACCGCCTTCTGTGCGGCCTGCAGCACCTCGGGACGCAGCTTGACGTTGCCCGGCTTGTAGACGCCGTGCACGTTGCCGAACGTCAGCGCGGTCAGGTAGCGGCCCTTCTCGCCGGTACCGAGCGCGGCGGCGGTGGCCAGCGCGTCCTCGGGGGTCGAGTAGAGCTGCTCGTTGATCTCGGCCTCGACGCCGTCCTCCTCGCCGCCGACGACGCCGATCTCGACCTCGAGGATGATGTGCGCGGCCGCGGCGCGGGCCAGCAGCTCCTGCGCGATCTCGAGGTTCTCCTCGAGCGGCACGGCCGAGCCGTCCCACATGTGCGACTGGAACCACGGCAGGCCGCCGCTCTTGACGCGCTCCTCGCTCGCCGCGAGCAGCGGGCGGACGAAGCCGTCGAGCTTGTCCTTGGGGCAGTGGTCGGTGTGCAGCGCGACGTTGATCGGGTAGGCCTTGGCGGCCTCCTCGGCGAACGCGGCGAACGCGAGCGAGCCCGCGGCCATGTTCTTGACGGTGGGGCCGGACCAGTACTCGGCGCCGCCGGTGGAGACCTGGACGATGCCGTCGCTCTCGGCCTCGGCGAAGCCGGCGAGGGCCGCGTGCAGGGTCTGCGAGGAGCTGACGTTGACGGCCGGGTACGCGTACGACTCGCGCTTGGCCTTGTCGAGCATCTCGGCGTAGACCTCGGGTGTGGCGACGGGCATGGTGTCTCCTTGCAGACGGGCGATCGGGGCGGCTCGGGCTCAGTATCCCAACTGACCGGCCAGAGCACGAGCGGCCACCTGCACCGGGTCCCAGGTGGGCGAGAACGGCGGCGCGTACGCGAGGTCGCTCAGCATCACGTCGTCGACGCTCAGCCCGGCCCACAGCGCGGTGGCGACGGTGTCGATCCGCAGCGCCGAACCCTCGCGTCCGACGATCTGCGCGCCCAGCACCCGACGCGTCGCGGCGTCGGCCACCATCTTGACGGTCATCGGCTCGGCGCCCGGGTAGTAGCCGGCCCGCGTGGTCGCCTCGATCGTCGCGCTGACGGCGTCGAGCCCGGCGTCCAGCGCCGCGCGCTCGGTGAGCCCGGTGATGCCGATCTCGAGGTCGCACACCTTGGTGACGGCCGTGCCGAGGACGCCAGGGAAGGACGCGAGGTCGCCCGAGGCGCCGACGTTGCGCCCGACCACCCACCCCTGCTTGTTGGCGTGGGTGCCGAGCGGGACGTGCACCGCCGCGCCGGTCAGCCGGTGCCGCGACTCGACGCAGTCGCCGGCGGCCCACACGTGACGGTCGACGTCCACGCGCTGGTGCTCGTCGACGACGTACCCGCCCAGGTCGCCGACGGGCAGGCCGGCGTCGGCGGCGAGCGTCGCGCGCGGCCTGACGCCGAGCCCGAGGACCACCAGGTCGGCGTCGAGCGTGCCGGCGGACGTCTCGACCGACCGGACGTGCCCCTGCGCGTCCACGCCGAAGCCCTCCACGGCGGTGCCCATGTGCGTGGTGATGCCGAGGCCGTCCATCGCGACGTGCACCTGCGCGCCGAGCTCGGGATCGAGCAGCGTCATCGGCGCCTCGGCCTGGTCGACGACGGTGACCTCGAGACCGCGCAGCAGGCACGCCTCGGCCATCTCGATGCCGATGTACCCGCTGCCGACGACGACCACGCGCCGCACGTCGGCCAGCGCGTCGACGAGGCGACACCCGTCGTCGAGCGACTGGACGCCGTGGATGCCAGCGGCGTCGATGCCGGGCAGCGGCGGGCGGACGGGCTCCGCACCTGTGGCGATCAGGAGGTCGTCGTACTCGAGCCGGTCGGTGCCGCCGTCGGCGTCGCGGACGTCGACCGAGCGCGAGTCGGGGTGGATCGCGACGGCCTCGACACCGGTGCGCACGTCGATGCCGCGCTCGCGGTGCTGCTCGGGGCTGCGCGCGACGAGCCCGTCGGGGCCGTCGACCTCGCCGGCCACCCAGTAGGGGATGCCGCAGGCCGAGTACGACGTCCAGGTGGTCCGCTCGACGACCACCACCTCGACGTCGTCGCCCAGCCGACGCTTGGTGCCCGACGCCGCGCTCATGCCGGCCGCGTCGCCCCCGATCACGAGCAGTCGCTTCGTCATGCCCACGACCCTAGGACGCGGGCGGCGGCCCCGCGTGCTGACGGACCCAGGCGTGCATGACGACGGCCGCGGCGGCGCCGGCGTTGATCGAGCGGGTGGAGCCGTACTGGGCGATGGCCAGCGTGGTGCCGCAGGCGGCGCGCATCTGCTCGCTCAGGCCCGGGCCCTCCTGGCCGAGCACCAGGACGCACGCCCGCGGCAGCGACGCGGTCTCGAGCGGCACCGACCCGGGCACGTTGTCGACGCCCAGCACCGGCAGCCCCTCCCCCGCCGCCCACGCGGCGAACGCGTCGACGTCCGGGTGGTGCTGCAGGTGCAGGTAGCGGTCGGTGACCATCGCCCCGCGACGGTTCCAGCGGCGACGTCCGACCAGGTGCACGGCCGCCACGTTGAAGGCGTTGGCGGTGCGCACGACCGAGCCGATGTTGGAGTCGTGCTGCCAGTTCTCGATCGCGACGTGCAGCCGGTGACGACGGGTGTCGAGGTCGGCGACGATCGCCTCGACGCTCCAGTAGCGGTAGGCGTCGACGACGTTGCGACGGTCGCCGTGCTCGAGCAGCTCGGGGTCGAGCCGCGCGTCGTCGGGCCACGGCCCCTCCCAGGGGCCGACGCCGACCTCGGGGGGCTCGGTCACGCCAGTCCGAGCTCGTCCTTGCCGACGGCCCAGCGGTACTCGTGGCCCGCCTCGGCGATCCGCTCGGCGGCGCCCGTGGCGCGGTCGACGACCACGGCGACGCCGACGACGATCGCGCCCGCCTCGACCAGCGCGTCGACGGCGGTGAGCACCGAGCCCCCGGTGGTGTTGGTGTCCTCGACGGCGAGCACCCGCCGCCCGGCGACGTCGGGGCCCTCGATCAGGCGCTGCATGCCGTGCTGCTTCTCGGCCTTGCGGACGACGAACGCGTCGAGCGCGCGACCCTGCGCGGCGGCCTGGTGCATCATCGCGCTGGCGACGGGGTCGGCGCCCAGCGTGAGGCCGCCCACGGCGTCGTACTCCAGGTCGTCGGTGAGCTCGAGCATGACGCGGCCGATGGCGGGCGCGGCCGCGGCGTCGAGCGTCACGCGGCGCATGTCGACGTAGTAGTCGGCCTCGCGGCCCGACGACAGCGTGACGCGCCCGTGCACGACGGCCTTGGTCTTGATCTGCTCGATGACGGTCGCGCGGTCGCTCATGCCCCGAACCCTAGAGGAGCCGGCGGACGGTCCGGCCAGGACCGAGCGTCAGGTCTGGGGCGGCTTGGGCTCGGCGGTCCTCAGGTCGCCGAACACCACCTGGCGGTCGTCGGTGTGGAACAGCTCGGAGCAGGTGACCAGCGTGATCATCCGGTCGACCGGGGTGGTGCCGGCCGGCTTGCCCGGCACGGGGTCGGTGACCCAGGTGTCGGTGAAGTCGACGGTGCGGTCGGTGCCGGCGTCGCGCAGCACGTAGGTGTAGACGTCGGTGCGCGTCTCGACCACGACGGTGTCGCCCTTGCGCAGCTTCAGGAAGTCGCGGAACGGCTCCCCGTGCGTGACGCGGTGGCCCGCGATCGCGAAGTTGCCGATGGCGCCGGGCTCGGCCGACCTCGGGAACCAGCCGATGCCGCGCGCGAGCGACTTCTGGTCGACGCCCTTGACCAGCGGCACCTCGTAGGTCTTGCCGAACCGCGGGATGCGCACGAGGGCGATCGCGTCGCCGCGCACCGGGTTCTTCTGCTCGGCCGACGCCCACTGCGCGTCCAGGCCCTCGCTCAGCGACGCCTGCGCCCGCTTGGAGACGATGTTGGTGCCGTAGTACTCCCAGCCCACGTACCCGAGCATCGAGACGCCGACGGCCATCAGCACGACACCGACCAGCGTCGCGGTGCCCCAGCGTCGGCGCTTGCCGGGGGCAGGTGGGGTCGTCGACTCCCGAGTCGTGGCGCTCACCTGCCCAGTGTCTCACCTCACAGCCACGGCTAGCCTCGGAGCCGTGAAGACCGACAGCGAACGCACCCGTGGCCTCGGCACCACCGTCTTCGCCGAGATGTCGGCCCTGGCCCTGCGCACCGGCGCGGTCAACCTCGGCCAGGGGTTCCCCGACACCGACGGTCCCGCGTCCGTCGTCGACGCCGCCGTGGCCGCGATGCGCGGCGGTCGCAACCAGTACGCCCCCGGCCCCGGCGTGCCCGAGCTGCGCCACGCGGTCGCCGCCCACCAGCGCCGCTTCTACGGCATCGACCTCGACCCCGACACCGAGGTCGCCGTGACGACGGGCGCCACCGAGGCCGTCGCCGCCGCGCTGCTGGGCCTGGTCGACCCGGGCGACGAGGTCGTCGTCCTCGAGCCGTACTACGACTCGTACGTCGCCGGCATCCAGATGGCCGGCGGCGTCCGGCGGCCGGTGACGCTGCACTGGCCCGACTTCCGCCTGGACGTCGACGCCCTGCGCGCCGCGGTCACCGACCGCACCCGCGTGCTCCTGCTCAACACCCCGCACAACCCGACCGGCACCGTCCTGACGCCCGACGAGCTCGCCGCGGTGGCGCGGGTCGCCGTCGAGCACGACCTCACCGTGGTCAGCGACGAGGTCTACGAGCACCTCACGTTCGACGGACGGGTGCACGTCCCGATCTGCACGCTGCCCGGGATGGCCGAGCGGACCCTGACGATCTCCAGCGGCGGCAAGACGTTCTCGTTCACCGGCTGGAAGGTCGGCTGGGCGAGCGGACCGGCGCCGCTGGTGCGCGCGATGCTCGCCGCCAAGCAGTTCCTCACGTTCACCTCGGGCGCGCCGCTGCAGCCCGCCATCGCCGAGGCGCTGGGATCGGACGACGCCTACTTCGCGGGCGTCCGCGACGAGCTGCAGCGACGCCGCGACCAGCTCTGCGAGGGGCTGGACGCGCTCGGGCTCGACGTCCACGTGCCCGACGGCACCTACTTCGCCACCACCGACATCCGCCCCCTCGGCTTCGACGACGGCCTCGAGTTCTGCCTGTCGCTGCCCGAGCGCGCCGGTGTGGTCGCGGTGCCCCACCAGGTGTTCTACGACCACGTCGACGTCGGCCGACCGCTCGTCCGGTGGGCGTTCTGCAAGCGCGAGGAGGTGCTCACCGAGGCCCTCGGCCGCCTCGAGGCCCTCCGTCGCGGCGGCCGCGCCTGATCGGTGCGCCGGACCTCCGCGTTCGGTCTGGCACGGAGGCGATCCGGGGGTACATTTGGAGCAAGGACGGCGGGACCCGAGACCCCCCGTCCGCAGCCGCCCCGCCGTTCACCCCCCGAGAGTGGCGGGGCGGCGTTCTTCTCCCCCGGTCACGTCCGACGGTGTCGCTACGGTGGTCGCGTCCCGTGACCGACCCGAGGAGACGCCGTGAAGCCCTGGTCCACCGAGCCCGCCGGACGTCTGGACGAGCGCGAGATCGACAGCGTCCTGCTGCGCGACAACCCCCTCGGCGACCCGTCCGTCCGCCCGCTGTGGGTGCAGGTGCCGCCGGGGTACGACGACTCCGACCGCCGCTACCCCACGATCTACCTGATCCAGGGGTACACCGGCCACGTCGCGATGTGGCACAACCGGCGCGCCTACCGGCCCACCACCCCCGAGGCCGTCGACGCGCTGCAGGCCGACCCCGACGTCCCCGACTTCCTCGCGGTCTACGTCGACGCGTGGACGCTCTACGGCGGCAGCCAGTTCGTCGACTCCTCCGGCACGGGCCGCTACCACTCCTACCTGTGCGACGAGGTCGTCCCGTGGGTCGACGACCGCTACCGCACGCTCGCCGACCGCGACCACCGCGCCATCACCGGCAAGAGCTCGGGCGGGTTCGGCGCGATGATCACGCCCATGCTGCGTCCCGACCTGTTCGGGGCGCTGGCGACCCACGCCGGCGACGCGCTCTACGAGTACCTGTACCTGCCGGAGTTCTCCCGGAGCGTCCGCGCCCTGCGCGACTACGACGGCGACATCTGGGCGTGGTGGCGCGACTTCAGCAGCCGGGTGGCCGGCACCAAGCCCGCCGACGACGTGCTGCTCATGGAGCTCGGCGTGGCGGCCTGCTTCTCCGCCGACGAGGACGGCACGGTGCGGCTGCCGTTCGACACCCGCACCGGCGTGCTCGACGAGGGGCTGTGGCAGCGCTGGCTGGAGTGGGACCCCGTCCGGATGCTGCAGCGGCCCGACCTCGCCGAGGCCATGCGCTCGCTGCGCGGCGCCTGGGTCGACGGCGGCACCAGCGACGAGTGGAACCTCGACCTCGGGGCGCAGGCGTTCGCCGACGGCCTGCTCGACGTCGGCCTCCCGGCCGACCGGCTCGCGTTCGAGCACTTCGAGGGCGGCCACGGAGGCATCGAGTACCGCTACCCCCTCGCGCTCTCCTGGCTGGCGCACCAGATGACGCCCTGAGCCTCCCGGGCGGGCCGTGAAACCGCGGTGAGTGCGCGGTGAAACCGGCGGACCGCAGAGTCCTCGGTGTCACCCCACCCACCGAGGAGGAACCATGAGCGACCACCCCGCCGTCCTGGCCGAGGGCCTGGTCAAGACCTTCGGCACCCACCGCGCCGTCGACGGCATCGACCTCGACGTCCGCCGCGGCGAGGTCTACGGCGTCCTCGGCCCCAACGGGGCCGGCAAGACCACCATGCTGTCGATGCTCGCCACGCTGCTGAGGATCGACGGCGGCCACGCCGAGGTCTTCGGCGTCGACGTCGCCTCGCGGGCCCACGAGGTCCGCCAGCTCGTCGGCGTCACCGGCCAGTACGCGTCCGTCGACGAGGGCCTCACCGCCCGGGAGAACCTCGTGCTGTTCGGCCGGCTGCTCGGCCTGCGCCGGCCCGAGGCCCGCAGCACCGCCGCCGACCTGCTGGAGACGTTCGGCCTCGAGGAGGCCGCCGACCGTCCGATCTCGCAGTTCTCCGGCGGCATGCGGCGCCGTCTCGACCTCGCCGCCAGCCTGATCCGGCGCCCGCCGCTGATCTTCCTGGACGAGCCCACCACCGGTCTCGACCCGCGCACCCGCGGGCAGATGTGGGACACCATCCGCACCCTGGTCGCGGGCGGCTCCACCGTGCTGCTCACCACGCAGTACCTCGACGAGGCCGACCAGCTCGCCGACCGCGTCGCGGTCATCGACGGCGGCCGCAAGGTCGCCGAGGGCACCCCCGACCAGCTCAAGTCGCAGGTCGGCGCGTCCAGCCTGCAGCTCCGCCTGGCCGACGACGCCCGGCTCGCCGACGCCGTCCGCGCCGTCGAGCGCGCCGTCGGCGAGGTGCCCACCGTCAGCCCCGAGCGCAGCGAGCTGAGCGTCGCGCTCGACGACGCCGACCGCGCCGCCGACGTCATCGTCGCCCTGCGCGACGCCGGCGTGGCCGTCGCGCAGCTGAGCGTCCGCAAGCCGAGCCTGGACGAGGTCTTCCTCGCCCTGACCGGCCAGCCCACCACCGACGGGGCCGACGCCCCGGCCCAGCACCTCCTGGAGACGGCCTCATGACCACCCTCGCCCCCGCCCCGCACCCCACCGCCACGCTCGACCCGAGCACCGTCCGCCCGCACCTGACGCCCGTCGAGGTGGTGAGCCAGACGCTCTCGATGGCGTGGCGCTCGACGATCAAGATGCGACGCAACCCCGAGCAGTTCTTCGACGTGACCATCCAGCCGCTGCTCTTCACGGCGATGTTCGCGTTCATCTTCGGCGGCGCGATCAGCGGCGACGTCGCCAGCTACCTGCCGATCATCATCCCCGGCATCCTGGCGCAGACCGCCCTGACCGCCTGCATGGCGACGGGCGTCCAGCTGCGCGAGGACATGGACAAGGGCGTGTTCGACCGGTTCCGGTCGCTGCCCATCGCCCGCATCTCCCCGCTCGCCGGCCCGACGGTGGCCGACCTGCTGCGCTACACCACGGCCGCCGTCCTCACCCTGACGATGGGCCTGCTGCTCGGGTACCGCCCCGGCGGCGGACCGGTCGGCGTGGTCGCCGGCATCCTGCTGGTCGTCGTCGCCGGCTGGTCGCTGGCCTGGGTCTTCACCTGGGTGGGCACCAAGGCGCGCTCGGCGCAGAGCGTCCAGGGCATCTCGATGATGATCATGTTCCCGCTGACGTTCCTGTCCAACGCGTTCGTGCCCGTAAACACGCTGCCGGGCTGGCTGGCCGCGTTCGTCAAGGTCAACCCGGTCTCGCACGTGGTCTCGGCGGTGCGCGACCTGATGAACGGCGGACAGGTGACCGGCCAGGTCGGGCTCGCGCTGCTGGGCTGCGCGGTCGTCGTCGCGGTGTTCGCGCCGCTGGCGGTGCGCAGCTACGCGACCAAGGTCTGACGGCTCAGAGCTCGGCCAGGACGTCGAGGACGTCCCGGCGGAGCTCGGGCGCGCGGCGCCCGGCGACGTCGGCGCGCAGGCGGTCGAGCAAGCCCGGCTCGGCCGCCTCGACCGGACCGGTGATCCGTGACCAGCTCATCGACGGCGACGAGCGGTTGGCGCCGAACACCTCGGCGTGGACGAGCAGCCGGGCCGCGGTGGCCGGTCCGGCGCCGCCGGGCTTGAGCTGCCAGACGGCCAGCGCGTACAGGACCAGCCCGACGATCGGGTAGTCGAGCCGTCCTGCGCGTCCCTCCACCAGCCGGGCCGCCTTGGGCACGAGGGCCGCGGCCAGCTCGCGGCCGACGGGGTCGTCGTCCAGCAGGGCGCGCGCCGACGCCGAGGACGCCTCGCCGAACACCGTCCACGGCTCGTAGCCGCGCTCGTCGGTGGCGCGCCGGCCGAGCGGACGCACGCCCCGCAGGCGGGTCATCGCCTCGTCGTACCGGCGCACCCCCTCCTCGACATCGCCCCGGGCGAGGGACAGCTCGGCCCGGCTCGCGGCCACCACGAGGGTGCTGCCGATGCCGCCCGCCACCGCGACGTCGTGCTCGAGCTCCGCGATCGCGGCCGCGGCGTCGTCCAGGCGCCCGCGGTGCAGGTCGACCAGCGCGAGCAGCGCCCGCACCTCCAGCTCGTCCTCGACGGCCCCGACCTCGCGCAGGGGCACCAGGGCGGCGCGCGCGTGACGCTCGGCCGCCTCGAGGTCGCCCACCTGCATCCAGATCGACGCGAGCTGGGCGCGCAGGCCCGCCGCCGCCGACGGCCCGTCCTCCTCGCGCCACAGCGTGAGTGCCAGCTCGAGCGACCGCGCCGCCGCCTGCGGGTCGCCCTCGTTCTCCTGGAAGTGGCCGGCCCAGCCGAGCGCCTGGAGCCGCACCAGCCGGTCGGGGTCGTCGACGAGGGCCGTCAGCGCGGCGAGGGTGTCGCGGTGCCCGGCCAGGGCGAGCACCACCCGCACCTGCGCCGAGACACGGTCGTCGGCCCCCACGGCACCGAGCTGCGCCAGCCGGTCGACCGACACCGAGCTCTCGGCGGCACCGAACAGCACGGCGTGGGTGGAGAGCGTGGCGAGCACCTCGCGCGTCGGGTCGAGCAGGTGGGGCGGCGGCTCCCAGTCGGCCAGCACGCCCTCGACCGCGGCGACCACGGAGATGACACGCTGGTGGTCGCCGACGATCGTCCAGTAGCGGCCGAGCGCCCCCACGAGCACCACGGCCGACGCGGCGTCGCCGGCGGCGAGCACCTGGCGGAGCACGTCGGCGAGGTTGGCGTCCTCCGGCCGCACCAGGCGGACGCCGTCGGCCTCGTGCGGACCGCGCAGCAGGCTCGACGCCCGCGTCGCGAGGTCGACCGCCCACCGGCGCTGGGCGTCCTCGGTCTCGGCGCTCTCGCCGGCGGCGGCGAGCTGCACGCGCCCGAACTCGCGGACCGTCTCGAGCATCCGGTAGCGCAGGCCGTCCGGGCCCTCCGCGACGTCGAGGAGGGACTGGTCGACGAGCTGCGCGACGGCGTCCAGCGGGTCGTCGACGGTGCCCGTGACCGCCTCGGCGCCGTCGAGGCCGAACCCGTCGTGGAAGACCGACAGCCGGCGCAGCGCACGCCGCTCGGGCTCGGCGAGGAGGTTCCAGGACCAGTCGATGACCGCGAGCAGCGTCTGGTGCCGGTCGGGTGCGCCGCGGTCGCCACCGCGGAGCAGGGCGAACCGGTCGCCGAGGCGTCGCAGCACCTCCTCGACCGACATCGCCCGCACGCGCGCGGCGGCCAGCTCGACGGCCAGCGGCAGTCCGTCCAGGTGCCCGACGAGCTCGGCGACGACCGCGTCGTCGAGCCGCACCGACGGACGCGCGGCGCGGGCGCGCTGCACGAACAGCGCCGCCGCGTCGTGGGGGGCGAGCGCACCGAGGGGGTAGACGCGCTCGGCGGCGATGCCGAGCGGCGCGCGGGTGGTGGTGAGGACGCGCAGGTCGCGGGTGGACGCCACGAGCGAGGCCACCAGGTCGGCCACCGCCTCCACGAGGTGCTCGCAGTTGTCGAGCACGAGCAGCGACGGCGCGGTGTCGAGCTGGTGGGCGATCCGGGTGCGGACGTCGGCGCGCTGCTCGGGCGTCAGCCGCGACCGTCCGCCGACGGACTCGCGGACGCCGAGCGCCGAGCCCACCTCGGCGACGACGTCGTCGGGCGAGGTGACGCCCACGAGCTCGACGACGTGCACCACCGGCTGCTCCGCGGTGCGCGCGAGCAGCTGCGCGAGGCGGGTCTTGCCCAGGCCGCCCGCGCCGACCACGGAGGTCACGCGCGAGCGGCGGACCAGCTCGCGGAGCGCGGCCACGTCGTCGTCGCGGCCCACGAGGTCGGTGGCGTCGTAGCGCAGGCCCGAGCGCACGGGGGCGTCCTGGGCGAGCAGCTCGCCGTACGTGCGCTGCAGCGCCGCGCCGGGACTGGCACCGAGCCGCTCGAGCAGCCGGGTGCGGTGCCCGTCGTAGCGCGCGAGCGCCGCGGCGTGACCGCGGACGACGGCCTCGCTGCGCAGCAGGCAGTCGAGCAGCTCCTCGTCGTCCGGACGCTGGGCGGCGGCCCGCTCGAGCACGGCGAGGGCGGCGGCGTGGTCGCCCGCACGGCTCGCGGCCATCGCGCCGACGAGCGACGCCTCGGCGCGCAGCGACTCCGACCGGCGACGCACCGACGCCAGCGCCCCGTCGGCGCCCGGTGCGCCGGGACCACCCAGCGCGAGGGCGGCGTCGGCGGCGCGCACGGCGTCGTCGTGACGCCCCGCGGCGTAGGCGGCACGCGCGTCGGCGACGAGGTCGGCCTGCGCGAGCGCGTCCACGTCCGCCCGGGCGACGCCGAGGCGGTAGCCGGTCGGGGTGCGCTCGACGACGTCGGCGGCGGTGGCGGCACGCACCCGCGACACGAGCACCTGCAGCGCCTTGGTGGGGTGCGCGGGTCGGTCGTCGGCCCACACCTCCTCGACCAGGCGCTCCACCGACGGGCCCCGCGGCTCCTCGGCGAGAGCGGCGAGCAGGGCCTGCGGACGTTCGCCGACGACCACCTCACCCTGCCAGCGCACCCCGTCGAGGAGCGTCAGGGCGGCGGGCACCCGGCCAGCATAGGAGCGGTCGCCGTCGGCGCAGGGAATCGGTGTCGGGGGGCGGTGGTTGTCACCAGGTGAAGGCACACCGACCGCACCGGAAGGACTCCCCGTGAGCACCACCACCCTGACCGCCGACCGCTTCATGGAGACCATCGAGGGCGACGGCATCGTGCTCGTGGACTTCTGGGCCGAGTGGTGCGGACCGTGCCGCCAGTTCGGCCCGGTGTTCGAGGCCGCCTCGGAGCAGCACGCCGACATCACCTTCGCCAAGGTCGACACCGAGGCCGAGCAGCAGCTCGCCGGCAGCCTCGGCATCTCCTCGATCCCCACGCTGATGGCGTTCCGCGACGGCGTCTGCCTGTTCAACGAGGCGGGCGCGCTGCCGGCCCCGTCGCTCGAGCAGCTGATCGGCGCCGTGCGCGAGGTCGACATGGTCGACGTCCACCGCCAGGTCGAGGCGCAGAAGGCCGCCGAGGGCGACGACGCCGCTCAGGCCTGACGCCGGTCCGCTCCTGCGGGCAGACTGGTCCCATGGACCCGGTGGCGGCACTGCGCGAGATCGGCTTCTGGATGGAGCGCGCCCGCGCCGACACCCACCGGGTCCAGGCCTACCGGCGCGCGGCCGACGTCGTCGAGGCGCTGGACGCCGACGAGCGGTCCGCGCTGGAGACGTCGCGGCAGTGGAAGGACCTGCCGGGCATCGGCCCGAGCACGGCCAAGGCGATCAGCCAGGCCGTCGCGGGCCGCGTGCCCGACAAGCTGGCGACCGTCCGCGACGAGGCCGAGCCCATCGGGCCCGAGGGCGCCGACCTGCGCGCGGCCCTCAAGGGCGACCTGCACACGCACTCGGACTGGTCCGACGGCGGCAGCCCGATCGCCGAGATGATGCGCACCGCCGCGTCCCTCGGCCACGAGTACTGCGCGCTCACCGACCACTCCCCCCGCCTGACCGTCGCCAACGGCCTGTCGCCGGAGCGGCTGCGCCGTCAGCTGGACGTGGTGGCCGGGCTGAACGCCGAGCTCGCGCCGTTCCGCGTGCTCACCGGCATCGAGGTCGACATCCTCGACGACGGCTCGCTCGACCAGGAGGCCGAGCTGCTCGAGCGGCTCGACGTCGTGGTGGCGAGCGTCCACTCCAAGCTCAAGGCCGACTCCGACACGATGACCCGCCGGATGGTGACCGCCGCGGCCAACCCGCACGTCGACGTCCTCGGGCACTGCACCGGGCGGCTCGTGGAGGGCGGACGCGGCACCCGTCCGGAGTCGGCGTTCGACGCCGAGATGGTGTTCGAGGCGTGCGCCCGCTTCGACACCGCCGTCGAGATCAACAGCCGTCCGGAGCGTCGCGACCCCCCGATGCGCCTGATCGAGCTGGCCCGCGACACCGGCTGCCTGTTCTCGATCGACACCGACGCCCACGCCCCCGGCCAGCTGGACTTCCTCGGCTACGGCTGCGCCCGCGCCACGCAGGCCGGCCTCGGCCCCGACCGCGTCGTCAACGCGTGGTCCGCCGACGACCTGCTCGCCTGGACCGCCGAGCACCGCACCGCCCTCTGACCCCGGGGCGAGTGCTCGTCGAGTTCCGCCTCAGCTACCTGTCGGGGTCGCCGACAGGTAACTGAGCCGGAAGTCAACGCCGGACGGCGGGGACTCAGAGGCCGAGGTGGCGGCGGGTGAAGTCGTTGACGAAGACGCCGTCGGGGTCGCTCTTGCGGACGAGGGCGACGAGGTCGTCCATGCGCGGGTAGGAGGCGGCGACGTCGGCGGGGTCGAGGGAGAAGACCTTGCCCCAGTGGGGACGCGGCGAGAACGGCGCGATGGCCTCCTCGACGGCGGCGACGACGGGCATGACGCGGGCGGCGTCGTCGGTCCAGGTGAAGTGCAGGGCGACGGCGTCGCGCTGGTGGGTCGGGCTGATCCACAGGTCGTCGGCGGCGACGGTGCGGATCTCGTGCACGAGCAGCACCCCGGGGAACAGGTGCGCCACGGCGCGCAGCGCCCGGACGGCCTCGGGCCCGTGCTCGCGGGGCACCAGGTACTCGGACTGGATCTCGTCGCCGCTGCTCGGCGTGAACGCGAGGCGGAAGTGCGGCAGCCGCTCGTTCCACGGCCCGGGGACGCCGAGCTGCTGGGTGGCCGCGCTGGGGTCGATGCCGGTGATCGCGTGCTGGGCGGTGGTGGCCAGCGTGCCGCCCCACCGCTCGGGCTCGGCGGGGCCGTCGCCGACGACGTCCACGCGCGACTTCACCCAGACCTTCTCGAGCACGTCCGGGCGCGACCAGTCGGTGAACGCGCTGACGCTGTAGCCGGCGGCCATCACCTCGGCCATCTGCTCGACGTAGGTCTCGAGCGGGACGTCGAGCCAGACGTCCTGACGCACGTCGAACGCGGGCTGGGTGCGCACCGTCAGGCGCGTCATGACGCCCAGCGAGCCGAGCGCGAGCACGGCTCCGCCGAAGACGTCGGGGTCGTCGGCCCGGGTGAGCGTGACGAGCTCGCCGTCGGCGGTGACCAGCTCGACGCCCTCGACGGCCGTCGAGAGGTTGCCCAGGGCGTCGCCCGACCCGTGGGTGCCCGTGGCGACGGCGCCGGCCAGCGAGATGTGGGGCAGCGAGCCCAGGTTGTGCAGGGCGCGCCCCCAGGACGTCAGCTCGGCCGCGACCTCCCCGAAGTGCCGTCCGGCGGCGACGGTGACCAGCTCGCCGCCGGGCTCGACGACGCTGGGCAGGTCCAGCCCGCGGACGGTGACGAGCGCGGCGTCGGAGTCGGCCACCGTCGAGAAGGAGTGGCCGGAGCCGAGGACGCGCAGCCGGCGGGCGTCGGCCACGACCTGTTGCAGCTGCTCGACCGTCGTCGGCCGGTGCAGGACGTCGGTGGAGAACGTGACGTTCCCCGCCCAGTTGGTGAGCATGTGAGACCCCTCCGCGTCGGCCCGTCCCAGACGGGTGGGGCGACGCAATCCTAGGGGTCGGACCAAGCCCCTGACCCACCTGGAGGAGGTCGCCGGAGGTGGTGGTGAAGATCACGATCACCGATGGAGCCAAAGCGGTCGTCGTGTCGTTCACTGGGGTGACGACACCGCACCGTGCACCCCACCTGAGGACTTGATGAACCGACTGTTCGCGCGCGCCGACCACGACGATCCCGCGTCCCTGCAGACGGGCTACCTGCTGACGCTGACGTCGACCGCCGCGATCATCCTCGCCTCGTTCTTCCGCCCGTCGCACGTGCTGTCGATCCTCGCCCTGGTCCTCGCCACCGTGGGCATCGCGGCCGGTCTGGTCTGCCACGTGACGGTGCGTCGGGCCCACGTGCACCGCAACGCCCGGCACCGCGCCTGGGCCGACTCGGAGAGGACGGGGCTGACCGAGTTCCGCGCCGACCTGCTGTCGCGCGAGCACGCCGTCGACGAGCTCGACCGCTCGTGGGGCCTGCCGCTCGGCGTGAGCTTCGCGCTCGTGCTGTCGGCGATGATCGTCCCGTGGGAGATGCTCGCCCCGCTCGCCCCGGCGTCGGACGTCGACCTGCTCACCACGTGCTGGCTCGTCGTGTCGCTCAGCGGCGCCCTGGTCGCCGCCGTGCTGTCCGCCGTCGCCGGCGTCCGGTCCGAGACGACCTCCCTGCCCCAGCTGGAGCACGAGGACGCCTGACGCCGCGCGTCAGCGGGCAGGGCCCGCCGGCGGGTAGGGCGTCACCAGCTGGTCGACCGGCGCGAAGTCGTCGGTGAGCACGCGGGCGTCGCCGGCGAAGTCGGCGACCTCGGCGCCCGTGCGCACCGTGTAGGGGGTGCTGCGTCCGTCGAGGCGCGCCTGCAGCGCGTCGGCGTCGAGCTCGCGGTCCGAGGCCAGCACCACCACGTTGCCGCCGCGGTCGCCGTCGAGGGTGTCGGGGTTCGCCGTGACGACCACGTGGTCGAACACCGAGGCCAGCGTGGCCACCTCGGCGCGGGCGAAGTCCATCGGCCCGTAGTCGATCAGGTTGACCGCGTAGACGCCGTCGTCCACCAGGACGCGGTGCACCGCGCGGGCCGTCTCCTGCGTGGTGAGGTGCCAGGGCACGGCGACGCCGCCGAACGCGTCGCCGACGACGAGGTCGCGGCTCGTGTCGGTGAGCCGCTCGATGCCGCGGCGGCCGTCCTCGACGCGGACGTCGATGCCTTCGCCCGTCGTCAGCCCGAGGCGGTCGCGGTCGATCCCGACGACGCCGGCGTCGATCTCCGAGACCAGGCTGCGGGTGCCGGGGCGCACCTCGTCGAGGTAGCGCGGCAGCGTCAGCCCGCCGCCGCCCACGTGGTAAGCCCGCAGCGCCTGCCCGGACGGCCACGCGGTGTCGGTGAGCGAGGCCACCGCCTGCACGTAGTCGA
Source organism: Solicola agrisoli (assembly GCF_049059935.1). Taxonomy (NCBI): domain Bacteria; kingdom Bacillati; phylum Actinomycetota; class Actinomycetes; order Propionibacteriales; family Nocardioidaceae; genus Solicola; species Solicola agrisoli. Next base: position 50,746 of record NZ_JBMGQR010000011.1, read on the forward strand.
AGTCGAGGAACGTCGGGTCCTCGAGGTCGACGTAGGAGTGCCGCAGGGTGTCGAGCTCGAGGATGCGCCCGCTGGGACGCTCGGGGTCGGCGACCACCCGCGCGCAGTGGTAGGTGGTCTCGACGTCGCAGTCGCCGGGGGCCAGGGCCGACGCCGTCGCGCCGATCAGCGTCACGACCACCGGCGCCACCGCACCGCGCCAGCCGCGCGTCCCGATGCCGACGGCGACCGCCCCCACCAGCAGGACGATGCCGAGCGCCACCAGGATCGCGGTGACGGGCACCGCGGCGACGAACACGAACCCGGTGAGGACCGTGCCGACGATGGCACCGGTGGTCCCGACGCCGGACAGGCGTCCGACGACCGAGCCCGTCTCGTCGAGCGTGGTCAGCCGCAGCTTGGTGACCATCGGCGTCACGGCCGACAGCAGCGCGCCGGGCACCAGGATGGTCAGCGCCGCGACCCCCAGCACCGAGGTCTGGTCGCCGCCCCGGGCCAGCTCACCGGTGGTGCGGACGAGGAACGGGGTCGCGACGACCACGGCGCCGGAGACCGCCAGGAGCGGCGCGAGCGTGCGGCGCGGCGGGACGAGGTCGGCGAACCGTCCCCCGGCCCACGAGCCGAAGGCGATCGCGGCCAGCGCGATGCCGATCACCAGGGTGTTGGTCTGCAGCGTGAGCCCGAGGTACGGGGCGAGCAGCCGCAGGGCCACCAGCTCGACGACGAGGACGGCCGCCGACGAGCCGAAGACGAGCGCGTGGGCGGCGACGGGTCCGAGCGACTCGGCAGGGCGGGGTGGGTCCTGGCTCACCCGGTGATCCTGCCACCGGGTGGGTGGGCACCCGACGCGGGCGTCTCAGGGGCAGGGCAGGAAGGGACGGAGCGGGTCGAACGCGCGCCCGACCTCCTCGGCGACGACGTTGCGGCCCTGGCGTGCGACGTCCACGAGCGAGGGGTTCGCGACCTGCCCGAAGACCGCCCTCCCCAGCAGCTGCAGGAAGATCTCCAGGCAGTCCGCGACGTCGTCGACCGAGCGGGGGTCGTCGCCCACGTCCACCCGGAGCTCCACCAGACCGCTGCGGTCGCGCTCGGCGAGCAGGTCGCACGGCAGGGAGCGGGAGGACAGGAGCTGCCTGAACCCGGACGCCTGGCCGGCCGACAGCGTCAGCACCACCTGCGTCGACGGCCCCTGCAGCGGGTGCACCAGCACGATCGCCGGATCGCCGTCGGGCTCGTCGTGGGAGCGCGACGGTCGGCCGTCGGGCTCGACTGTCCGGGACATCGGCGAACTCGTTTCTCGCAGCTCAAGTTCTCGGTGGATCGTGGCGCACGGGTCCGACGCCGAGAGGTCCGAGCCGCTCCGACGGCCCGAGGCGAGATCCTACGTCGTCGCGGGCGCGGAGACCATGGCCGACGTCACCACGGCGGTGCGGTCCGGGCGCAGGTCGACCCGCTGCGGCCGCAGACCGGCCCGTGCCGCCGCGTCGGTCGCGGCCCGCACCTGCGTGCGGCCCATCTCCAGGAGCAGGACCCCCCGGGGCGAGAGCCAGCCCGGAGCGAGGTCGAGAAGGCGTCGGACGACGTCGAGCCCGTCGTCGCCCGCCGCGAGCGCCGCGCCGGGCTCGTGGTCGCGCGCCTCGGCGGGCAGCAGGCCCACGTCGCCCGCCGGCACGTACGGCGGCACCGCGGCGACGACGTCGAGACGGCCCCGCAGGGTCGGGGGCACCGCGTCGAACAGGTCACCCGACGCCACCAGCGTGGTGCGCAGGTTCGAGGACGCGACCGGCACGCACCGCGGGTCGACGTCGGTGGCGACGACCACGGCGGCGACGTCGGCGCGCTCGACCGACGCGGCGACGGGCGCCGCACCGCAGCACAGCTCGACGAAGACCGCCTGCGGGCGGGCCCGGCACGCGGCGACGGCGAGCGAGGCCAGCAGCGCGGTGCGCTGGCGGGGGACGAACAACCCCGGCCCGACGTGGAGGTCGAGGCCTCCCAGGGTGACGCTCCGCAGGATCTGCTCGAGCGGCTCCCCGGCCGCCCGGCGACCGACCACCTCGGCGGGCTCGACCTCCGGGTGCCGCAGCACCTGGTCGGCCTCCTCCTCGGCGAACGCGCAGCCGACCTCGCGAAGGGCGAGCACGAGGTCGTCCCGCGTCATGGGACCAGGATGGGTCAGGAGACCTCGCGCTGCTGCAGGAGGTCCTGGCGCTCGTGGGTGGTCAGACCGCCCCAGACGCCGAACGGCTCCTGGACCGACAGGGCGTGCTCGCGGCACGCGTCGACGACGGGGCAGCGCGCGCAGAACGACTTGGCGGCGCTCTCACGTGCACGGCGACGCGGGCCGCGCTCGAACTCGGGCGAGAAGAAGGTCTCGGGGTCGGCGTCGTTGCAGGCGCCCTCATACTGCCACTCGTAGCTGTCCTGGATGGGGGACGGGAGTCGCGTGAGGTTCGCCATGGTGGTCCTTGTCGCCGGGGTGAAGTTCGTCGAAATCTATTCAGAACCTACTCAGAACTTGTTCGTCTGGCAAGACCGTGAACAGGTTTCGTCCCAACGACCGGTCGTGGGACGCGCCGACGCCCCCACCAACCGGGGTCGATGAGGCCGTCGGCGAGGGTCGGGGCGGACCGCTCAGGCACCGTCGCGGGGCGTCGTCCGCGCGGTCCCGTCCTCCTGGAGCTGCATCGCACCGGTCATGATGGCGACCGCCTCGGACATCGTGTGCGACGACGGCGTGATGACGCCGGCGCAGCGCCCGAGCCGCTGGATGTGGATGCGGTCGGCCACCTCGAACACGTGCGGCATGTTGTGGCTGATCAGGATGACCGGCAGCCCGCGGTCGCGCAGACCCTTGATCATCGCCAGCACCTGGTTGCCCTCCTTCACGCCCAGGGCCGCGGTCGGCTCGTCGAGGACGACGACCTTGCTCCCGAACGCCGCCGCTCGCGCGACGGCCACCGCCTGTCGCTGGCCGCCCGAGAGGCTCTCGACCGCCTCGGTCATGTTCTGGATGGTCTGGATGCCGAGCTCGGCGACGTTGCGACCCGCGGCCTCGCGCATCTCCTTCTTGTCGAGCATCCGCAGCACGCTGCCGAGGAAGCCCTTGCGCCGGATCTCCTGCCCCAGGTACAGGTTGCTGGCGATGTCGAGCGCCGGCGCGAGGGCCAGGGTCTGGTAGACGGTCTCGATGCCGGCGTCGCGCGCGTCCTGCGGGCGCTTGAACGACACCTCCTGCCCGTCGAGCCTGATCGTGCCGGTGTCGGGGACGTCGGCGCCCGTCAGGCACTTGATCAGGGTCGACTTGCCGGCGCCGTTGTCGCCGATGATCCCGAGCACCTCGCCCGGGTAGAGGTCGACGTCGACGCCGTCCAGGCCGACGACGCGGCCGAAGGTCTTGACCAGGCCGCGCGCGCTGAGGATGGGCTCCCCGGCACCCTTGCCCGACCCCGCCTCACGGGGACGCTCGATGGTGTCGCTCATGCCTTCACCTTCCTGATCCACTGGTCGATCGAGACGGCGGAGATCACCAGGAAGCCGATCGCCAGGACCCGCCACTGGTCGTCCACGCCCGCGAGCGAGAGCCCGCTCTGGAACACGCCGACGATGAGCGCACCGATCGCCGTGCCGACGACGGCACCACGGCCGCCGAACAGGCTGGTGCCGCCGATGACGACGGCGGTGATGCTCTGCAGGTTCGCGTCGACGATGGCGTTGGTCGACGCCGTGCCCGCGCGACCGATCAGCGCCCACGCGGTGATGCCGTACAGCAGGCCGGCGAACACGTACACGCTCATCAGCACCGCCCGGACCCGGATGCCGGCCAGACGGGCGCCCTCGCGGTCGTCGCCGACGGCGTAGACGTGGCGACCCCAGGCGGTCTGGCTCAGCAGGTAGTGGACCACCAGGTAGAGCACCACGACGAGCACGACGCCCGTCGTGATCCGGAACGCGCCGACCGCGAAGGTCGTGCCCGTCCAGCTCATCGTGCCGGGCATGTCGGTGGCGAGGATGGCGCGACCGCGGCTGTAGAGCAGCGCCAGCGCCGTGAAGATGCTCAGCGTGCCGAGCGTGACGATGAACGGCGGCAGCGACAGCCGCGTCACGAGGGCACCGTTGACCGCGCCGGCGGCCGTGCCCACGGCGATGCCGAGGAGGATCGCGAGCACGGGCGGGACGCCCTGGTCGGCGGTCAGCTTGGCCATGACCATCATCGACAGGATGCAGATCGCTCCCACCGACAGGTCGATGCCCGCGGTGAGGATGACCATGGTCTGGCCGACCGCGAGGGCCGCGATGATGGCGACCTGCTGCAGGACCAGCGACAGCGTCACCGGGTTGGTGAAGCGCTCGTTGAGCAGGGAGAAGACCACCGCGGAGACCACCAGGACGGCGGCGGGGCTGATGGCGGGGTGCTGGTGCAGGACGTGCTGCAGGCGCTGCAGCGGTGACTGGCGGCGCTGGGCGAACTGCTCGGCGGCGCTGGGGGGTGAGGTGGTGGTGCCGGTCGACATGGGCGTGCGCTCCTTCGTGGTGCCCGGGGGTGGTGGCGGTGGCGCGGGGGCCCGGCGGACCGGACCCCCGCGCACCGGGGTCAGCCCCAGCAGATCTTGGCGGCCTCGTCGGTGGTGATGCTCTCGACGCCGTCGGCGGGCTTGTCCGTCACGAGCTTCACGCCGGTGTCGAAGAAGTCCTTGCCCTCGGTGACCGCGGGCTTCTCGCCGCCCCGGGCGATCTTGGCGATCGCCTCGACGCCGAGCTTGGCCATCTCGAGCGGGTACTGCTGGGCGGTGGCGCCGATGACGCCGTCCTTGACCTGCTGGACGCCCTCGCAGCCGCCGTCGACCGAGACCACGATGGCGTCGGTGACGCCCGCGGCCTTCAGCGCGGAGTCCGCACCACCTGCTGCGGGCTCGTTGATGGTGTAGACGACGTTGATGTCGCCGTTCTTCTGCAGGCAGTTCTCCATCGCCGTCTTGCCCTGCTCGGCGGTGCCGTTGGTCGGCTCGTTGCAGACGATCTCGTAGTCGCCGCCGGAGTACGACCCGGTCTTGGCCTCGTCGCCGTTGACCTTGGCGTCCTTGGTGTCGATGCCCATGCCGTCCAGGAAGCCCTGGTCGCGGTTGTAGTCGACCGAGACGACCTTGTCGTTGAACAGGTCGAGCAGCGCGATCGTGGCCTTCTTCCCGCCCAGCTGCTTGGCGGCCCACTGGCCGTCGAGCTGGCCGGCGAGGAAGTTGTCGGTGGCGAACGTGATGTCGACGGTGTCGGCCGGGTCGGGCGGGGTGTCCAGGGCGATCACGAACATGCCGGCGTCGCGCGCCTTCTTGATCGCGGGGTTGACGCCGGGACCGTTGGGCGTGATCAGGATGCCGTTGTCGCCCTTGGCGATGGCGTTCTCGATGGCCTCGACCTGGCCGGCCTCGTCGCCGTCCTCCTTGCCCGCGGCGACGGTGAGGTCGACGTCGTCGGCCTTGGCCGCCTTCTTCGCGCCCTCCTGCATCGCGACGAAGAACGGGTTCACCGAGTCCTTGGTGATGAGGGTGACCGCGACGGTGTCGTTCTCGCCGACGGTGGCGCCGCCGGAGCCGGACCCTCCTCCACAGGCGCTCAGCACGAGCGTGGCGCAGGCGGCGGTGGCGAGCAGGGCGCTCACGCGGCGTCGTCGGGGGGTGAGGTACATGGTGCTCCTTGGTCCGGGGTGTGGCCGCGCTGGGGGGTGACGCGGTGACATCGATGTCAGTATGGTGTGGCTCACACCCCGGTCTGTCAACGACTTCGCGAAAAGAGGACGAGCCGTGCAACGACGCTCCGTGACCATGCGCGAGGTCGCCGTCCACGCGGGCGTCAGCACCAAGACCGTGTCGCGCGTGGTGAACGGCGAGGCGAACGTGTCGCCGTCGGTGGTCGCCCGGGTCACCGCGTCGCTGGCGTCGCTCGACTACCGACCCAACATCGCCGCGGGCAGCCTGCGTCGGGGCCAGACCCGGTCGATCGGCGTGCTGCTCCAGGACGTCGCGAACGACTACTCGGCGGGCGTGCTGCGCGCGATCGACGACGTCGGCGTCCGCGAGGGCATCGCCGTGTTCGTCGCGAGCCTGGACGAGGAGCCCGACCGGGAGCGCGAGCTCGCGGCGAGCCTGGTCTCGCGACGCGTCGACGGGCTCGTCCTGATGCCGGCCACCGACGACCAGTCGTACCTGGGCTCGGACCTCGAGCGCGGGCTCGCCGTGGTCGTCGTCGACCGTGAGCCCTGCAACCTCGGGGTCGACGCCGTCCTCACCGACAGCTTCGGCGGCGCCCGGGCGGCCGTCCACCACCTCGTCGACCACGGCCACCGCCGCATCGGCCTGCTCGTCGACAGCGCCGGGCTGTGGACGTCGGACCAGCGGCGGGCGGGGTACGCCGCCGCCCTGAGGGAGCGGGGCCTCGAGGTCGACGAGCGCCTCGTGCGGGTCGGCGTCCGGTCGGCCGAGCAGGCCGCGAGGGCCACCGTCGACCTCCTCGGTGGGGACGCACCGCCCACCGCGCTCTTCGCGGGTCGCAACGTCTTCGCGGAGGGGGCGGTGCGCGCCCTGCGCCGCCTCGACCTGACCCGCTCGGTGGCCCTCGTCGGCTTCGACGACTTCCCCCTCGCCGACCTGCTCGACCCGGGCGTCACCGTCGTCCACCAGAGCACCGGGGCGATCGGTCGCACGGCGGCGGAGTACCTCGTCGGGCGCGTCCGGGGGCACGACGGGCCCCCGCGCCACACCGTCCTGCCCACGACGATCGTCGCGCGCGGGAGCGGCGAGATCCCGGCACATCGGACAGGCCGAGACTGACACCGATGTCAGGCCCGTCGGGCCCACCGGCCCCCGACGCAGCGACGCCCCCACCGGTGGTGGGGGCGTCGTGGTGCTGCGGGGTGGTGCCGGTCAGGCCCGGTGTCCGCCGCCGCCCGGCGTGGCGGGAGGCCGAGGGTCTGCCGCGGTGCTGCCCCCGGTGGCCTCGGCCGCGCCCACGTGGGGCTCGACCGGGATGCCGTCGTCGACCTGGTGGTCGACGCGGGTGGTGTCGGCGTCGGCGCGACGTGCCCCCGGCGTGACGGACGGGTCGTCGTCGCGCACCGGTCCGGCGTGCCGGTCGGCATCGGGACGACCGGCGTCCTGACGGTCGGCGTCGTGACGGTCGGCCTGACGGTCGGCGTCGTGACGCTCGGCGTCCGCGCCGTCGGCGTCGCGGCCGTCCGAGCCACCCTTGCGGCGCCGGGTGTCGACGTCGGGGTCGAGCTCGTCGGCCTTGCGCAGGTGCTCGCGCTGCTCGCGGCGGAGCTCCTCGGCCTCGGTGCCGCGCGTGCGGGCGTCGGCCTCGAGCTTCTGGGCGCGGGCGTTCTTCTCGTCGGCCTCGGCGCGGGCGCCGCGGGCCTTGGCCTCGACCTCGGCGGCCTCGGCCTCCTGACGACGCAGGACGTTCTCGCGCTCCTGCGCCTCGTGCCGCATCTGCTCGGCCTGGTCGCGCCTGGCGGCCTGCTGCTTCTTGCGGGCCCCCAGCGCGGCGACCACGCCCAGGACCAGCAGGACGATGACGACCACCACGACGATGGCGATGATTGCTCCGGTGCTCATGGGTCTCCCTCCACGTGCGTCAAGGGACGAACGTAGCGTTCGTGACCTGCACCGCAACTCCGACGCGACGGGGGAACCGGACCAGAGGGCCCGGTCGCCCCGCCGATCAGCTGTCGCCGCGGCCCGTCTTGGACTGCAGACGATCGATGTGCTGGGACGCCTCGGCCTTGGTGAGCGTGGCCGGGAGGGTCTCGCCGGCCTCGCGCGCGAGGGTGTCGAGGTAGCTGCGCTGCGCGCCGGTCATGTCCTCGTCGCCGGTGACCCAGGCGTCGGGGTCCTTCTCGGTGGTGTTGGCGCCCTCGGCGGCGGCGCCGATCACGTCGCCGGACGTCTCGGTGGACGACTCGGTGGACGACTCGGTGGCGCTGTCGGTGGTGGTCTCGTCGGTGGTCTGGGGCGCGGGGCCGTCGGTGGGGGTGCTCATGGACCTCACGCTAGGCGCGCCCACCGACAGCGGCACGACGACGCGGCACGACCGAGGTTTGAGCCTGTCCGCGGCGGGGAATGGTTGCGTCAATCGACCATTCCCGAGAGCGAGAGGTCCCCGTGACCAGACGACTCATCCCCCTCCTCGGTGCCGCCGCGCTCGCGACCGGCGCCCTGCTCCCCGTCGCCGCGCACGCCGCGGGACCCGACCGCGTCACCGTGGCCGCCGCACCCGACCTGCCGGCCGGTGCCGTCGAGGTCGCCTCGACGCGCGCCGCCACCGACCAGCAGCTCATCGTCACCCTGGACGCGCGGGACCCCGCCGCCCTCGCGGCCGCCGCCAAGGCGGTGTCCGACCCCTCCAGCGCGAGCTACCGCACGTTCATCAGCCCCACGACGTTCACCCGCCGGTACGCGGCCACCGACGCCCAGGTGGCGAAGGTCCGCAGCTGGCTCGAGGGCCAGGGACTGACGGTCGGCGCCACGCCCGCGAACCACGCCTACCTGCCCGTCTCGGGCGACACCGCCGCCGTCGGCAAGGCGTTCGCGACGTCCACCCACACCTACCGCGCGGGCGGCCGCACCTTCACCGCGCCGACGTCCGCACTGACCGTCCCGGCGTCGATGGGCGACCTCGTGGGCGGCGTCGTCGGGCTCGACCGCTCCCGGGTGCTCACCACGAGCAACGTGCGCGTCGACCCGCCCGCCGCCTCGCGCGCGGCCCGCACGTCGGCCGCCACCGACGGCAACGGCTGCTCGGCCTACTACGAGCAGTACGTCGACTCGCGCGCCGGCAAGGGCAAGGCGCCGCTCGACAAGCCGCTGTCGACCGTGATGTGCGGCTACACCCCCGCGCAGGTCGGCGCCGCGCGCGGCATCCCGGCCACCAAGGCCACCGGCAAGGGCCGCTCGATCGGCATCACCCTGTGGTGCAACGACCCCCGCATCGAGGCCGACACCAACACGTGGGCCAAGGCCGTCGGCTCGCCGACGCTGAAGTCGGGGCAGTACCGACTCATCCAGCCCGCCGGCGGGTACGACCCGCTCTACTGCGACGACCGCGACTCCGGCGGCGTCAACGGCGAGCAGGCGCTCGACGTCCAGTCGATCCACGGCGCCGCTCCCGACGCCAAGATCGTCTACAGCTCGGCCTCGCGCCCCTTCGACGACGCGCTGCTGACCTCGATCAACACGCTCGTCACCGAGAACCAGGTCGACGCGATCACCAACTCGTGGGGCGGTGAGGAGACCACGGACGCCGCGGTCAACGACGCGTACAGCCAGGTCTTCCAGCAGGCCGCGCTGCAGGGCATCTCGGTGCTGTTCTCCTCCGGCGACAACGGCGACAACACCGGCGGCGACCAGACCACGACGCCTCCGTCGGCCGACTACCCCGCCGCCAACCCGTGGGTGACCGCCGTGGGCGGCACCTCGCTCGGCACCGGCAACACGTCGGGCTCGAAGGTCACCTTCGAGACCGCGTGGAACACCTCGCGGGCCATCAAGCGGAACGACGTCTGGGGCGCCTGGACCTACCGCTACGGCGGTGGCGGGGGCCGCAGCGGCTACCACGCGCAGCCGTTCTACCAGAAGGGCGTGGTGCCGGCCCGCTTCGCCGGGACGATCCCCAAGCGCGCCTACCCCGACCTCGCCGGCGCGGCCGACCCGTACACGGGCTACCTGATCGGCTACCACGACGCCGACGCCGCGTCGGGCAACTTCACCCTCGGCAAGATCGGCGGCACGAGCTGGTCGTCGCCGTGGACGGCGGGCACGCTCGCGCTGGCCACGCAGAAGTCCGGCAAGCGCGTCGGGTTCCTCAACCCGGTGATCTACGGCAAGGGCCACGCCGGCCTCACCGACGTCGCGGGCAACCAGCTCACCCGCGGGTTCCTGCAGCAGGTGACGGTCGTCGGCACCGACGGCGTGCCGTTCACGGCGCCGGGCACGGTCGCGGTGAACGCGCAGTCGGTCCAGGACCAGACGCTGACCTCGGAGAAGGGGTACGACAACCTCACCGGCTTCGGGGTGCCCACCAGCACCAAGGCCTTCATCCGCGGGCTCCGCTAGCCGCACGCACCATCCCGGGGATCCACGCGCCCGACCGCCTCGGCGGCTCGGGCGCGTGGCGCGTCCGGGGTCTGTCGCGACCGCCCGACCGGTGAGAGGGTGGCCGGGCCGACCCCTCCGACGACGGGACACCCCATGGCCGACGACGCGCAGCAGACCGCCCCGATCGACGTCGAGAAGGTGCTCGCGGCGCTGACCCTGGAGGAGAAGGTCGCGCTGACGTCGGGCGACGGCTTCTGGCACACCGAGGCCGTGCCACGCGTCGGCCTCGGCCGCGTGATGGTGGCCGACGGCCCGCACGGCCTGCGCAAGGAGGTCGTCGCCGACGACGGCACCCGCTCGACGGTGCCCGCCACGTGCTTCCCGCCGGCGGTCACCCTCGGCTCCACCTGGGACGCCGACCTGGTGCGCGACGTCGGCGCGGCGCTGGGACGCGAGACCGCGGCCCAGGACGTCGCGGTGCTCCTCGGCCCGGGCATCAACATCAAGCGGTCGCCGCTGTGCGGGCGGAACTTCGAGTACCTCTCCGAGGACCCGCACGTCGCCGGCGTGCTGGGGGCTGCGGTCGTCGAGGGCCTGCAGGGCGAGGGCGTCGGGGCCTCGCTCAAGCACTTCGCGGTCAACAACCAGGAGACCGACCGCATGCGCGTCGACGCGGTGGTCGACCAGCGCACGCTGCGCGAGATCTACCTCGCCGGCTTCGAGCGCGTGGTCACCCAGGCGTCGCCGTGGACGGTCATGTGCGCCTACAACCGCGTCAACGGCACGCACGCCTCGCGGCACCACCAGCTGCTCACCGAGATCCTGCGGGACGAGTGGGGGTACGAGGGGCTCGTCATGTCCGACTGGGGCGCCGTGCACGACCAGGCCGCCGCCGTCCCCGCCGGGCTCGACCTGCGGATGCCCGGGGTGGCCGGACGCAGCGACGCCGAGGTGGTCGCCGCGGTGCGTGACGGCTCGCTCGCCGAGGCCGACCTCGACCTCGCGGTGCGCCGCGTGCTGAACCTGGTCGACCGCGCCGCCCGCGCGTCCGGCCAGGCGGGCCCGGTCGACCACGACGCGCACCACGCCCTGGCGCGCGAGGCGGCGGCACGCGGCGCCGTCCTGCTGAAGAACGACCCCGTCGACGGCACGCCGCTGCTGCCGCTCGACCCCGCCGGCGACCTCGTCGTCCTGGGCGAGCTCGCGCGCACGGCGCGCTTCCAGGGCGCCGGCTCGTCGCAGGTCGAGGCCACCCGCGTCGAGGACGTGCTCTCCTCGCTGCGGGCGCTCGTCGGCGACGACACCGGGTTCGCCGCCGGCTACACCCTCGACGGCGACGAGGCCGCCGACGCCGAGCTGAGGACGGAGGCCGTCGAGCTGGCGGGCCGGGCCACGACGGCGGTGCTGGTGCTGGGGCTGCCGGCGGCCGAGGAGTCCGAGGGCTTCGACCGCACCCACCTGCGTCTGCCCGCGAGCCAGACGACGCTGCTCGCCGAGGTGGCGCGGGTCTGCCCGCGCGTCGTCATCGTGCTCGCGAACGGGTCGGCCGTCAGCGTCAGCGGGTGGCAGGACCACGCGCCGGCGGTGCTCGAGTCGTGGCTCGGCGGCCAGGCCGGTGGTGCCGCCGTCGCCGACCTGCTCGTGGGGCGCAGCGCGCCGTCCGGCCGCCTGACCGAGACCATCCCGCACGCACTGGAGGACACCCCCGCGTACGGACGGTTCCCCGGCGGCCTCGGCGAGGTCGTCTACGGCGAGGGCGTCCTCGTCGGCTACCGCTGGTACGACACCCGCGGCGTCGACGTCGCCTACCCGTTCGGCCACGGCCTGACCTACACGACGTTCGACCACACCGACCTCGTGACGGCCGTGCACGGCGAGGGCGCGGACGTCCGCGTGGACGTGCAGGTCACCGTCACCAACACCGGCGAGCGCGCCGGCGCGGAGGTGGTGCAGGTGTACGTCGGCGACCCCGAGTCGCAGGTGCAGCGACCGACCCGCGAGCTGCGCGCCTTCGTCCGCGTGCCGCTCGAGCCGGGTGAGTCGCGCACCGTCGACCTCACGCTGACCGCGCGCGACCTGGCGTACTGGCACGAGCCGAAGCACCGCTGGTTCGTCGAGGGCGGACGGTTCACGGTGTCGGTGGGCGCGTCGTCGCGCGACCTGCGCCTGCACGCCGACCTCGACGTCGTGGGCGAGTCGCTGTCGGACCCGCTGACGACGATGTCGACGCTCGGCGAGGCCCTGGACCACCCCGCCGTCGGCGAGCGGTTCGCGTCCCTGCTCGGCGAGGACGGTGACGCCGGCATCGGCGCGCACGCCGTCGCGATGATGCGCGAGTTCACCCTCGGCCAGCTCGCCGACTTCGCCCAGGGCAGCATCGACCGCGACCGGATCGACGAGCTCCTCGCCGCCTCCCGCGCCTCCTGACGCCCACGCCCGCCCGAAGTTTCCCAGGTATACCTGGGAAACTTCGCCTGGCACGGGAAGTTCTCCAGGTGACGGGACCGATTCCCAGGTATACCTGGGAATCCGCCGGCGGGCGGTGCGGGCGGGAGCGCCCTAGCCTCGCGACGTGACCCGCGACCCGTCCCACGACTTCATCGAGCTGCGCATCGGACGCGAGGAGGTCGTGCTCCGGCAGCGCTACGAGCTGCTCAGCATCGCGAACGACATCGCCGTCGCGGTGTGGTTCATCGTCGGCAGCATCCTGTTCTTCTCCGCCTCGACCACCGAGGCGGGCACCTGGCTGTTCCTGCTCGGGAGCGTCCAGCTGCTCGTGCGGCCGATGATCCGGCTGGTGCGGCGCGTGCACGTCGGACGGGTGGGCACCCTGCCCGCCGACACCGCCCGCGACTTCTGATCCATGGTCTGCGCCACACCCGGCCGGTTCGACTCGCGCAGTGACGAGGTTTTGAATAGGTTTGCCCGGTGAGCCAGTCACCCTCCGCCGGAGCCCGTCGTCTCGTGGTCGTCGACCCCGCCACGGTGCTGTCGGTCGTGGCGATCACCTGCGTCGCCGCCGTCCTGGCCGGTCACGCGGCCGTCCAGGCCGTCCGGCCGGCGCTCGCCGAGACGCCCGGCCGCTCGAGCCTGACGATGCAGGCGGTCGCGTTCGCCTGCTACCTGGGAGCGGCCCTCGCCGCCTTCGCGGTCGCCGAGATCGGCCTGCGCATCGGCACCGGGGCGGCCCGCGCACTGGAGCGGTGGTTCGTCGCCCCGGCCGCCACGCCCGTCGCGACGCGCTCGCACCGCCGTGCCCCCCGCCGCGTGGTCCTGAGGGCGCGGACGAGCGCGGAGCTCGTCCAGGGCTGACCTCCCGTGCCCGAGGGTGACAGCGTCTACCGGCTGGCCCGGCGGCTCGACTCGCGTCTGCGCGGTGCGCTCCTGGCCCGCGGCGAGCTGCGCGTGGCAGCCCACGCCGAGGCCGACCTCGCCGGCCGCCGTGTGCTCGAGCACGCCACCCACGGCAAGCACCTGCTCACCCGGTTCGACGGCGACCTGACGCTGCACACCCACCTGCGGATGGACGGGTCGTGGACGGTGACGGCGCCCGGACGCTCGGTGCCCCGCCGGGTGCTGCCCGACGTCCGCGTGCTGCTCGGCGTGCAGGACGGCCCCACCGCGCACGGCATCTCGCTCCCCGTCGTCGAGCTGGTCCGGACCCGCGACGAGCACACCGTCGTCGGGCACCTCGGCCCCGACCCGCTGCGCGACGACTGGGACGCGGGCGAGGCCGTCCGACGCCTGTCGGCCGACCCCGGTCGTCCCCTCGCCGCGGCCCTGCTCGACCAGCGCAACCTCGCCGGGCTCGGGAACCTCTGGGTCAACGAGCTGTGCTTCCTGCGCGGACGGAGCCCGTGGACGCCCGTCGGCGACGTCGACCTCGTCCCGCTCGTCGCCCTGGCAGCGCGGGCCCTGCGGCACTCCGCCCACAGCCGCGACGGCTACCAGGTGACGACCGGCTCCACGCGCCGCGGCGAGTCGCACTGGGTCGCCGGCCGGGCGGGACGTCCGTGCCTGCGCTGCGGGACGACCGTCCGGGTGGAGGCCGAGGTGCCCGGCGACCCCGGACGACGTCGCACCTGGTGGTGCCCGCACTGCCAACCCGGTCCGGACGCGCCCCGGACCGGCACGGTCCCGCAATAGCCCGACCGGACCGCCGACCCGGGCCCAACGGGGTGGTCTCCCTCCGGGCGGCGCCTCTCGGACCGGTGGCAGGGCGCCGACCGGGGGATACTGCCGGGACGACCGTCTCCAGCGTTCCGCGAGGGGACCAGCTCTTCACCCGTGCGGCGCTGGACGTGGTCGCGTTCCTGCGGGAGTCGTCGGCCCTCTCGGACTGGTCGGTGTCGCGCGTCGTCGACGACGTGCAGGTGCACCTCCACGTGCACGAGGAGAACATCCTGCAGCGGGGCGACCGCGTCCCCTGGCCGAGCAGCTTCTGCCACCAGATGATGAGCGGCGCGTCCCCCATCGTCCGCGACTCCGCGGCCGACCCCGACTACGCCCACCTCCCGATGGCCCAGCGCATCCGCGCCTACGCGGGCGTCCCCATCGACGACGGCACCGGGCAGGTGTTCGGCGTGCTGTGCGGCGTCGACCCCTGGCCGGTCGAGGCGGTGCAGGTCGTCGACCTCGACCTGCTGCGGTTCAGCAGCCGGATGCTGACCCACCAGCTCAAGGCGTCACGGCTGCTCGACGGCGCCGACGCCGACGCCGACGAGGCCCGTACCTCGGCGCTGACCGACGAGCTCACCGCGCTGCTCAACCGCCGGGGCTGGAACCGCGCCGTCGTCGAGGCCGAGCGCGCCCTGGACGCCTACGGCGACACCGTGCACGTCGCGATCGTCGACGCCGACGGGCTGAAGTCGATCAACGACACCCAGGGCCACCTCGCGGGCGACGCCGTGCTGCAGCAGATGGCCGACTGCCTCGGCCGCGCGGCGGGCGGCGAGGGCGTCGTCGCGCGGCTCAGCGGCGACGAGTTCGGCCTGCTCCTCGTCGGGCAGCACGGGCCCGGGTTCGGGCTCGTCCTCGACAAGGTCTCCGACGAGCTGCGCGGCGCCGGCGTCGAGGCGTCCGTCGGCTGGAGCGCCGCGGCGGTCGAGACCGGTGGCGTCTCGGGGGCGCTCGGCCGGGCCGACGCGGCGATGTACGAGGACAAGCGTCGCCGTCAGGCCAGCCGGTAGGGCGTCAGGCGCCCGTCTCGCGACTGTGGTGCAGCGCGTCCAGGAAGACGTGCGCGACGTGGTCGTCGACGAGGGCGTAGGCCACCTCGCGGCCGCGGCGCGACGAGCGCACCAGCCTGGCCGAACGCAGCACGCGCAGGTGCTGCGACACCAGCGGCTGGCTCAGCCCGAGCGTGTCGACCAGCTCGTGGACGGCCTGCTCCCCCTCGGTCAGCCGGTGCACGATCGCGGCCCGCACCGGCGAGGACAGCGCACCGAACAGCTCGCTGACCTCCGCGTAGTCGCCGCCCTCGTCACCCATGCAGGCATCGTGATGTGCGCACGTCTGCATGGCAAGTCCGCCGGCGGTGGGTACGGCCCCACCTCCCCGGCCCGGCGGTGGGTACGGCCCCAGGATCAGGCCGATCCTGGGGCTATACCCACCGCTGGCGGGGTCAGTCCACCCAGGTGGTGTCGGTGACGGAGTGGGGGTGGAACAGCAGGCGCTGGTCGCCGGTGCGGTTCGCCGGGCGCTCGAGGTCGAACCCGCCGGTGTGGACCAGGGCCCACCGGGCGGGCGCGACGGGGCGTCCGAGGTAGCCGTCGCCGAGCGCGGGGAACGTGGCCAGGGCCTGCTCGGCGCACGCGGTGTGCAGCGGCGGGAACACGTAGCTGTTGGACTCGACCTCCTCGTCGGTGCCGACGAAGGCGATCGGCCACTCCAGGCTGTCGCCGCACAGGCCGCAGATCCGGCTCAGCGCGCAGCGAGTGGCCCGGCGCTTGACGACGCGCGCGTGGTCGACGACGCCGTCGTCGTCCTCGACGGCGAACGGCACCACGACGCCGACCGTCGGGTCGACGGGACGGTCGGCGAGCGCGGGCCTCACGCCGTCGCGCTCCGGGTCCAGTGACGTCCGAGCTCGAGGCGACGACCCTGGCGCTCCTCGTCGCTGAGCCGGCGACGGCGGGCCGTGCGGGGCGGCACCGGCGCGGGGTCGTGCGAGGTGTACTTGTCGGGCAGCGTCATCTTCATGATGGTGCGCAGCACCTGGCCGTACTGGCGGTGCAGCGGACCGGTCGTGTACGGGATGTCGTAGCGCGCGCACAGGTCCTTGATCTTCACCGAGATCTCGGCGTAGCGGTTGCTCGGCAGGTCCGGGTACAGGTGGTGCTCGATCTGGTAGCCGAGCTGGCCACTCATCAGGTGCAGGAGCTTGCCGCCCTCGAAGTTCGCGGCACCGAGGATCTGGCGCAGGTACCACTCCGCGCGGGTCTCGTCCTCGAGCTCCTCCTCGGTGAAGTGCACGGCACCGTCGGGGAAGTGGCCGCAGAAGATGATCAGGTAGGCCCAGACGTTGCGCATCAGGTTCGCGGTGGCGTTGGCCGTGATGGTGCTCATGAAGTACGGGCCCGACAGCGCCGGGTAGACGATGTAGTCCTTGAGCACCTGGCGGCTGACCTTGTGGCGGATCTGCCCGAGCTGCTTGGCGAGCAGCTTGGGGTCCTTGCGACGCTGGCGGATGGCCTCGATGTCGAGGTCGTGCAGCGCGACTCCCCACTGGAACAGCAGCGCCAGGGCCGCGTTGTAGACCGGCTGGCCGAGGTTGACCGGGTGCCACTTCTGGTCGCGGGTCATGCGCAGGATGCCGTAGCCGACGTCGTTGTCGTGACCGATGACGTTGGTGAACTGGTGGTGGATGTAGTTGTGCGAGTGCTTCCACTGCTCGGCCGGCTGCGCGGTGTCCCACTCCCAGCTGCTGGAGTGGATCTCGGGGTCGTTCATCCAGTCCCACTGGCCGTGCATGACGTTGTGGCCGATCTCCATGTTCTCCAGGATCTTGGCCGCGCCGAGCATGGCGGTGCCCAGCAGCCACGCCGGGGGGAACCGGCTGGCGAGGAGCGTGATGCGTCCCGCGGCGGCGAGACGTCGCTGCAGCGTGATGACGCGGCGGACGTACGCGGCGTCAGCGGCACCGCGCGAGGCCTCGACCTCGGCGCGGATCTCGTCGAGCTCGCGGCCGATCTCGGCCACCTCCTCGTCGCTGAGATGGGTGTACTCACGAACGTCGCTGTAGGCCACGAGAGCCTGCCTTCCCTAGATGGCGAGCGTGCAGTCGCCGGCGGCGACGGACACGCAGGTCTGGATGTACTCGTTCTGCTGGTCGTGCTCCTCGCCGGTGCGCAGGTCGCGCACCCGGCCGGACGCGAGCGGGACGTCGCAGGTGTGGCAGATGCCCATGCGGCACCCGTAGAGCATCTGGACGCCGACGGACTCCCCGGCCTCCAGCAGGGTCGTGGCGCCGTCGACCTCGGCGCTCTTGCCGGTGGAGCCGAAGGTGACGGTGCCGCCCGCGGCCTCGTCGCCGGCCATGGAGAGCGAGAACCGCTCGACGTGCAGCCGGTCGCCGACGTCGGCGGCGTCCCAGTGCTCGACGATGTCGTCGAGCATCGCGGCCGGTCCGCAGGCCCAGGTGTCGCGCTCGCGCCAGTCGGGCACCAGGTCGTCGAGCTCGGGGAGCTCGAAGAAGCCGTCGCGGTCGGTGTGCCGCTCGTGGAGCCGCAGCCCGTCGTGCGTGGACGCGTACTCGCGCAGCTCGGCGGCGAACATCATGTCGGCCTCGTTGCGCGCGGAGTAGACGAGGTCGACGTCGGGGACGGTGCCGCGACGGTCGAGCGTGCGCAGCATCGACATGACGGGGGTGATGCCGCTGCCGCCCACCAGGAACAGCATCCGCGCGGGCGGCGGGTCGGGCAGCACGAAGTCGCCCTGCGGGGCCGCGAGACGCACGATCGTGCCGGGCTCCAGCCCGCGGACGAGGTGCTCGGACATCAGCCCCTCGGGCATCGCCTTGACCGTGATCGCGATCGTGCGGCCCTCGCGCAGCGGCGGCGACGACAGCGAGTACGAGCGCCAGGTGAACTTGCCGTCCATCTGGACGCCGATGCCGATGTACTGGCCCGGTGCATGGTCGAACGTCCAGCCCCAGCCCGGCCGGATCACCAGGCTGGCGGCGTTGTCGGTCTCGGGGACGACGCGCTCGATGCGGCCGCGCAGCTCGCGCGCCGACCACAGCGGGTTGATGAGGGTGAGGTAGTCGTCGGGCGCGAGCGGCGTCGTCAGCGCCTTGGCGAGCGTGCGCGCCCGTCCGACGACCGAGTCCTGTGCGCCCATGGGAGCCTCCTGTAACTATCGTTTACACGATGACAGGTCGCTCCGGGGGTGGCAACCGTCCGTGACACAGAACGCTAGTGGCGTCCGACGTGACCGGCACCACATCTGTCCGGTTCGCCCGGGGGTCAGACCGGGCAGGCGTCGACGGGCAGGCTCGCCGGCCCCTCGATGAACACGTTGTTGATGTAGCCGGCCACGGGGCTCGAGATCCTCGACCACAGGTCGTTGGTGTAGCCGTTGGCGGTCACGGTCTCGCCGGGCGTCTGGCACTGCACGTAGACCGTGGTGGGCGAGGCGAGGTTCCCCACGGGCGCACCGGAGGTGTCGGGCGTGGGCCGCACGTTGACCCCCGAGGCGTACATCCGGAAGGGCGTGCCGGACGGGGTGGGCGGCGGCGCCTGCCCCATCGCGGCGGCGACGTCGGCGCGCATCGCGTCCAGGTCGATGAACGACGGGTCGATCTTGCCGGTGGTGCTGGTCTCGCGGTGGCCCCGGGCATGGCTCGCGTCGGTGCCCAGGCGCGTGAGGACGGCGGCCGTGGCGGCCACCGAGGCGTTGTACTGCGCCTGCGTCATCTCCTGGACGGGGCCGCCCTGCCCCGAGCCGTCGCCGGCGTAGTCGATCTCCCACCCCACCATCAGGGTGTTGCCGTCACCGGCCGGGATCGGACCGCTGCCACGGCTGCGGCCCGCGTGGTTGGCGCGGTTGGCCGAGATCACGTGGAAGACGCCGTCGTAGTCGACGAGCGCGTGGCACAGCGGGCCGGGCAGGTCCGAGCGACCGTCGATGCAGATGCCGAGGGCGGGAGCCGGACGCGCGGCGCTCGACTGGGCCGCCGTGTGGTGCCACAGGACGCCGATCGGCGCGAAGGACGACCCGGCGCTGCGACTCAGCCAGGGCCCCTCCTCGACGACCTGGACGCCGGCGCTGCGCAGGACGTCAGCGAGCCATGAGATCGCCATAGGCCAGCTCCCCCTCCTGCACGAGCGAGGCCAGGCACTCCGGCGCCGGCTCCGAGGGGGCGGCCGCGGCGGGCGTCGGCAGCGCGAGCGCCACCGGCGTCGCGAGCACGGCTCCCAGTCCGGCGAGCACCCGCCGCCGGGAGAAGGGATCTGCAGGGGTCATGGTCGTCACCTCGGGTCTCGACGGTCCTGGTCCACCTGCACCGTTCCCCGCTCGGGCCCGGCGGAAACCTGGCTCCGCGGCGTCACGGCTCCGAGGTGCGTCGAGGAGGTGGCGCGGTCAGGATGAGGAGGTGTCGACAGCCGCAGGCCCTCCGCGGAGCTGGGCGGACGCCTCCGACGAGGCGCTCGTGCGGGCGGCGCGCCTGGACGACCAGACCGCGTTCGCCGAGGTGGTCGACCGCTACGGCTCGAGCATGCTGGGGTACGCCCGCCGGCTGGTCGGCGACCAGCACGACGCGGCCGACGTCGTGCAGGCGGCCTTCGTCTCCGCGTGGCGCGGCCTCCCGACGTTCCAGGGACGCTCGGCCCTGCGCACCTGGCTGTTCCGCCTGGTGCAGCGACGGGCGGCCGACCTCGCCCGGACGCGGCGGCCGACCCCCGTCGACGACCGGTTGCTCTCGGCGATCAGCCCGGCCGACCGTCGCGACCCCCTCCAGGGCGTGCTCGACTCCGAGCTGCTCGAGGCGCTGCACGCCGCCCTGGCCGAGCTGCCCTGGCACCAGCGCTCGGTCTGGCTGCTGCGGGAGTTCGAGGACATGAGCTACACCGAGATCGCCGAGGTGCTCGCGATCACGCCCGGAAGCGTGAGGATGCACCTGCACCGCGGTCGCAGGACGCTGGCAGAGAGGATGGCGAGATGGCGATAGGAGGCGGACCCGACCCGCTCGAGCGGGCGACCCAGGCACTCCGGGACGAGCCCGAGCCGCAGCCCGACTGGCCGCAGGTGTCGAACCGGATCAAGGGGCGCGTGCGCTCGCTGGTGCGTCCGGCACCGGCGCTGCTCACCGTCGGCGCTGACGGCGACCCGTCGCGCGACGAGGTCGGCTCCCGGACCTGGGTGTCGGGTCGGGTGCTGGTGTCGATGGTGCGCGAGCGCATCCGGCAGGAGGGCGCCGTGCCGCGCGACGTCGACCTCGACGTGGTGGACGACCGCTGCCGGTCGGTCCGCGTCGACCTGGTCTGCTCCTACGGCACCGACCTGGTCGCGCTGGGCGAGCAGGTGCGCGCGGACGTGCGCGAGCTGCTGCTCGACGTGCTCGGGCCCGACCCCGAGCGCGACGACGTCGAGGCGGTCCAGGTGAGCGTCGTCGACGTCGTCGTGGGTGACGCGCGCGTCGACTAGAGGGCTCGAAGACCGTCATCTCGGGCGAGGAACCGGGCATGTCCGATCGTCTACGGTGAGTCGATGGGAGTCCTGGACGACCTTCTGGACGGCACGCGAGCACGGGGCGGCAGCTTCGTGCAGATGGTGCTGGAGCCGCCGTGGGCGCTCGGCGTGGACGACGGCTCGTCGCTGGCCCTCGTCACGACGGCACGCGGAGAGGCGGTCGTGGTGGTCGACGGGCACCCGCCCGTGACGCTCGCCGCCGGCGACGTCGCCCTGGTGCGCGGCCCCTTCACCGTCGCCGACGACGCGGCGACCTCGCCCCACCTGCTCGTCGACGCCGCGGGCACCGCCCGGTGGGCCGACCACCTGCCCGACGACGTCGCCACCCACCAGGGGCCCGACGGCTACGGCACGGCGCCCGACGGCTCCACGGTGCTCGTCTCCGGCGGCTACCGGCTGGCCGGCGAGGTGCCGCTGCGTCTGCTGGACGCGCTCCCCCGGGTGCTCGTCGTGGGCGCCGACGACCTCCCGTCGGCCGTCCACCGGCTGCTCGACGACGAGCTCGGACGACGCGAGCCCGGCCACGACCTCGTGCTCGACCGCTGGCTCGACCTCGCGCTGGTCGCGACCGTGCGGGCGTGGTTCGCGCGGCCCGACTCCGGGGCACCCGGCTGGTACGCCGCCCACACCGACCCGGCCGTCGGTCGGGTCCTCACCCTCATGCACGACGACCCGTCGCACCCGTGGACGCTCGTGGAGCTCGCCGAGCGGGCGTCGCTGTCGCGCGCGGGGCTGGCCAAGCGGTTCACCGAGCTGGTGGGCGAGCCACCGATGGGCTACCTCACCCAGTGGCGCCTCACGCTCGCCGCCGACCTGCTGCGCGCCGGCGACGACACCGTCGAGGTCGTCGCCCGCCAGGTGGGCTACTCGAGCGCGTTCGCGCTGAGCGCCGCGTTCAAGCGGGTCCGGGGCGTCAGCCCGAGCGAGCACCGTCGGGGAGCACCGGACGCCCGGGGCGAGCAGGCCGACACCGACGCCTGACGCGAGACGATCGCGCATCGAGGAGCCGCGACGGGGCCACGGACGTCCAGGGCGCCGTCCCCGGGCGGTCCGCGCGGACGTCCACGCGCCTGCGTCCCCGACCGTGGGGAGGCGCTCGGGCGGGCGCCGGAGCGGTCCCGGCGTCCGTTTCGCCCCGGCTCGCACCGTTCCTGACGGGTCGCACGCGGCCCGCCGCGGTGCAAGGGAATCGGGCCGTGAGGCGGTTTGGACGTCTGACATACCGACCGGTGACGAGCTGCGCTACACCACGGTGATGATTTTCGGACCGATTCGCCGGGACCACTTGCCGAACGGCGGCGGCCGGGTCCTCACTGAGCCGCGTCAGGTCACGTCCACGTGAACGGGGCCCGGCCGTCCCGGTCGACCACGGCCGGTGACTCGGGCCTCGAGGGAGAGCATCGATGGGCACGTCGTCGAGCCGCACGTCGCGGGAGCGGTCCACGCCGCTGCCCCGACGCCTGCGCCGGCTCGCGCTGCGCGGGGTGCTGCTCGGAGCCGGGATCGCCGGCGTCGTCCTCCTCGGCGCGGCCGCCGCCTCCGCCGACGACGAGGGCGCGACGTCCACGCCCGCCCCGGCGCAGGAGGCCCCTGCCCCTGCCACGCCCGCGACGTCGTCGGACGCCCCCCGGACCGAGTCGTCCCCCGCGGACGAGCCACCCAGCCGCACGTCCGGCGGCACCGCGCCCGGCGCCACGGCCGCACCGGCGACGACGCGCGGACCCGCGCCGTCGCGCCCCCGGTCGCGGCCCGTCCACGAGCCGCGGCAGCCGTCCCCGGACCGGTCGAAGCCGGTCCGTCCGCGTGCTCCCGAGCCGGGCCCGGTGCGCTCGCAGACGGGGTCCGTCGATCCCGCGGACCGGTCGGACGACGGCCTGCCGCCGGCGCCCTCGGACGACGCCCCGGCGCTCGAGCCGACGGGCGGCACCGACCCCGGACCCTCGCGCGCCGAGCCCGCGGACACCACGGCGGTCATCGGCACCACGGCTGTCCACGTCGCCGCACACGTCGTGGACCAGGCCCCGACGGTCGACCTCCCGGCCGTCCAGCTACCGTCGGTCCAGCTGCCGGCGATCCAGGTGTCGGCGGTCGAGGTGCCGGCCGTGCCGTTCCCGGGTCTGCCGCCGGCCGAGGTGCCCGCCGTGGAGATCCCGGCGCTGCCGCCGATCGTCGTGCCCGCCGTCGAGGTGCCCGGCTGGTCCACCGACCAGCCCGAGACCGAGCAGCCCGAGACCGAGCAGCCCGAGACCGAGCAGCCCGGGACCGGTACCGAGACCCCGGCCGAGCCCACCGCCGGGACAGCCCCCGACGGCGCCGGCCAGCCGGCGACGCCCGCCCCGGAGGGCAGCACCGGCGCTGGCTCCGGCACCTCGGGCGGCGAGGCCCCGACCACGGGCACGACCACGCACGAACCGACCTCGGCCGATCCGGTCCCGACCACCAGCGACCCGGCCGACGCGCCGGCAGCGACCGCGGCCCTTCCCGCCTCGACGGCCCCGACCACCGACGACACGCCCCGTGCCGCGTCACGGCCGCAGGTGCACGCCGAGGCCTCGACCCCGTCCCCGGCGTCCGCGTCCGAGCAGGCCGCGACGACCGGCGGCGCCGGCCCGTCCGACGTCGCGGAGCCCGCTGCCCTGCGGACGCCGAACGGCGACTCCGACCTCCCCGGCAGCGACGTCCCGGAGACCGCCGACCCGGCCCGCTGCGACGCCTGCGACCACGCACCCGTCGCGCCGGTGCCGTCGGAGGACCCGGTCAAGGTCTCCCTCAGCTCGGCCGGCTCCGCGGGCGCCGGCTCCCCGTCGGGCCACGGCTCGGCTCCCTCGGGCGTCGCGCCGTGGGTCGTCGTGGCCCTCGACCACGCGCTCAGCCTCCCCCAGGCCAGCGGGCTCGACCGCTGGTCCGGTGACTCGGTCCTGTCCTCCAGCGCCGCCGCGCTGGTCGAGGACCACCCCGACTGACCTCTCCCCCGGTCGACCGCACGAATCCACGTCCGGTCGACGGCGATCGACGCTCGTCGGTCACCCGGTCCGCGGCACGTCGGTCGACAGGCGTGCGCTCTCGGTCCGGCACCGTCCGGCGCGGCCTCGCCCGCCCCAGCGCACCACCCGCCCTCGGGGGCGTTCCCCCGACGCGCGACCGCGCGTCACCCACCACCATTCAAGGAGCATCGACATGCGTCCATGGAGTACCCGGGTGCTTGCCACGGCAACACTCGCGGGCGGGATCTGGCTGTTCAGCCAGGCCGCCGCACAAGCAGACGAGCACGCAGCCGAGACGGGCACGCCCCCGCACTCGGTGAGCCAGCCCGTCAAGGTCACCGCCACCTCCGGCGACGGAGGCGGCTCGAAGGCCGGGTCGTCGACCACGTCGGGCGGCACCGGCGCGGCCCACGCGTCGAGCGACGACGACGCCACCGGCACCGGCGGCCACGGCGGCAGCTCGGGCGCCGGCGGCAGCGCCTCCTCGAGCAACCACGCCACCGGCGGCAACGGCGGCGCGTCCGGCGCGACGGGGAGCACCGGCGGCAACAGCGCCTCGAACGGCGGGTCGGGCCACCAGAGCGGACCGTCGTCGTCGACGTCCTCGTCCGGGGGCACGAGCGTCGGCCAGTCGGGCGCGACCTCGGGCGCCAGTGGCAGCAGCGGGAGCACCGGGGCCGGCGGGAGCGCGGGCAACCACTCGACCACCACCGGTGGGAGCAGCGGCAACGCCGGCGACGGCGGCCACGGCTCGGCGTCGACCGACTCGGACTCCACCGCCACCAGCGGCAGCAGCGCCGCGGGTTCGGCCACCTCCTCGGGCGCTGGCGGCAGCACCTCCGCCGGCGCGGGGTCGGCCGGCGGCAAGGCGGGCAGCACGTCGGCCACCTCCGGCGACGGCGGTGGCTCGACGGCCGGGTCGCACACCACCTCGGGCAGCACCGGCGGCGCCACCGCGACGAGCGACGACGACGCGACGGGCACCGGCGGCCACGGCGGCAGCTCGGGTGCCGGCGGCGCGGCGACGTCCTCCAACACCGCCACCGGCGGCAGCGGAGGGAGCAGCGGCAGCACGGGCGGCACCGGCGGCAACACCGCGGGCAACGCCGGGCACGGCGGCGTCCAGCAGTCGGGGGCGACCTCGGGCGCCAGCGGCAGCAGCGGGAGCACCGGGGCCGGCGGCAGCGCCGTCAACCACTCCACCACCACCGGTGGGAGCAGCGGCGAGGCCGGCAACGGCGGCAACGGTTCGGCGACGACGGACTCGGACTCGTCGGCCTCCAGCGGCGACTCGACGGCCGTGTCGCACACCACCTCGGGCCACGGCGGCAGCAGCACCGCCGGGGCCTCCTCCGCCGGATCGGGCCAGGGGGGCGGAGGCACCAGTGCCTCCGCCGGCAACGGCGGAGGATCGCACGCGGGCTCGCACACCACCTCGGGCAGCACCGGTGACGCGACCGCGACCAGCGACGACGACGCGACGGGCACCGGCGGCCACGGCGGCAGCTCGGGCGCCGGCGGCGCGGCCACGTCCTCCAACACCGCCACCGGCGGAAACGGGGGCACCAGCGGAGCCACCGGGAGCACCGGCGGCAACACCGCCGGGAACGGGTGGCACCTGCCCAAGCCCGGCAAGCACGACGACGGCTGGTACGAGCACGGCACCAGCCACCAGACACGCCGGGGCCACGTGAAGTCGATCTCGTTCGGCCACCACGCGCCGGTGTCCAAGCCCCGGCACGCGTCCAGCAACCCCGGGCCGTCGAAGGGGCCCTGGGTCCCGCCGGTCGTCGTCAGCCAGTCCGGCGCGACCTCGGGCAACAGCGGGAGCAGTGGCAGCACCGGGGCCGGCGGCAGCGCGGGCAACCACTCCACCACCACCGGAGGCGCCAGCGGCAACGCCGGCAACGGCGGCCACGGGTCCGCGAGCACCGACTCGGACTCCACCGCCACCAGCGGCAGCAGCGGCGCCGGCTCGAGCACGAGCTCGGGCAACGGCGGCAGCAGCGCCGCCGGTGCGAGCAGCGTCGGCGGCGGCAAGGGCGGCGGCACGTCGGCCACCTCCGGCAACGGCGGACCGTCCACGGCGGGGTCGAGCACCACGTCCGGTGGCACCGGGTCGGCCTCCTCCAGCAGCGACGACGACGCCACGGGCACCGGCGGCAACGGTGGCAGCACCGGCGCCGGCGGCGACGCCACCTCGGGCAACCACGCCACCGGCGGCAACGGGGGCAACAGCGGCGACACCGGCAGCACCGGCGGCAACTCGGTGGGCAACTACTGCTTCACCGTCGTCGGCAACGTCTCCTGCGGCGGCTCGGTGAGCTCGGGCAACAGCGGCAACAGCGGCAGCACCGGAGCCGGCGGCAACGCGGGCAACGTCTCCACCACCACCGGTGGGAGCAGCGGTGACGCCGGCAACGGCGGCAACGGCTCGGCGACCACCGACTCGGACTCGTCGGCCACCAGCGGCAACAGCGCGGCAGGCTCGAGCACGAGCTCGGGCAACGGCGGCGACAGCGCCGCCGGTGCGAGCAGCGTGGGTGGCGGCAAGGGCGGCGGCACGTCGGCCACCTCGGGCAACGGCGGACCGTCCACGGCGGGGTCGGGCACGACGTCCGGCAGCACCGGGTCGGCCTCGTCCAGCAGCGACGACGACGCCACGGGCACCGGCGGCAACGGTGGCAGCACCGGCGCCGGCGGCGACGCCACCTCGGGCAACCACGCCACCGGCGGCAACGGCGGGAACAGCGGCGCGACGGGGAGCACCGGGGGCAACTCGGTGACGAACTACTGCTTCACCGTCGTCGGCAACGTCTCCTGCGGGGGCACGGCGAGCTCGGGCAACAGCGGCAACAGCGGCAGCACCGGAGCCGGCGGCAACGCGGGCAACGTCTCCACCACCACCGGTGGGAGCAGCGGCAGGGGCGGCAACGGCGGCAACGGCTCGGCGACCACCGACTCGGACTCGTCGGCCACCAGCGGCAGCAGTGGCGCCGGCTCCAGCACGGCCTCGGGCAACGGCGGCATGACCGCCGCCGGCGCCTACCTGGTGGCCCCGGGTTGGAGCGGCTGGTCCGGCTCCAGCGCCACCGCCGGCAACGGCGGCGGCTCGACGGCGGGGTCGTCCACCACCTCGGGCAGCACCGGTCACGCCACCGCCACGAGTGACGACGACGCCACCGGCACCGGTGGCAACGGCGGCAGCTCGGGCGCCGGCGGCAACGCCACCTCCACCAACACCGCCGTCGGCGGCAACGGCGGGAACAGCGGCTCCACGGGCAGCACCGGCGGCAACCAGGTCATCAACATCTGCTTCGCCGTCGTCGGCGACGTCAGCTGCGGTGGCACGGCCACGTCGGGCAACAGCGGGAACAGTGGCAGCACCGGTGCCGGCGGCAACGCCGTGAACGCGTCCTACACCCAGGGCGGCGCGAGCGGCGACGCCGGCAACGGCGGCCACGGCACGGCGACGACGAGCTCGGACTCGTCGGCCACCAGCGGCGGCTCCACCGCCGTCTCGAGCACCACCTCGGGCAACGGCGGCCTCGCCGCGGTCCTGGCGGCGCTCATCGCCCTGCTCCTCGGCTGAGCGGAGCGACCCACACCGCCCCGCGGGCGGGCCACGTCGATGGCCCGCCTGCGGGGCCTCGTGCGTCCGCCGGCTCGGCCGGCGGTGGCTCACCCACCACTTCTCGGCCCCACGTGGTGGGTGAGGCACCTCCGCGCGGGGGGCGTCCGTCGCTGGGTGGGTGCGGCACCTGCCGGGTGGAAGGGCGCACCGAGAACGGGCGGCGGTGGCGTCGCTTCGCCGCCCGCGGGCCAGCGGTGGGTACGGCCCCACTTTCGCGCCGATCTTGGGGCCGTACCCACCGCCAGGTGCCCCAGCCGCCGGGGGCGTCTGGTGGGGCACCGCCGGACGTCAGCGGGCGGTGACGCCGTCGATGCGTTCGCGGAGCAGGTCGGCGTGACCGGTGTGGTGGGCGTACTCGCCGATCAGGTGCAGGTAGACCAGACGCAGAGACATGGTCTCGCCCCGCACCACGCGCTCGGCGTCCAGCGGCAGCCCGGCGACGGCCGCATCGGCCAGGTGCCACTCCTCGACGAGCGCCTCGTGCTCCTCGCGGGCGCGGGACGGGTCGAGCTGGTCGAAGTCGACGTCGACGGCGTCGGTGCCGAACCCGTGCAGGGCCGGCACGTCCTCGCCCCCGAACCGGACGCGCAGCCACACCCGCTCCACCTTGCGCAGGTGGCGCACCAGGCCCAGCAGCGACAGCGTCGACGGCGGCACCGCCCGTGCGGCGAGCTGCTCGCCGGTGAGACCGCGGCAGGTGTGCAGCAGCGCGGCGCGGTGCGAGTCGAGCATCGCCTGCAGCATCGGCCGCTCGTCACCCACCAGCGGGCCGTCCGCGGGCTCGACCGCGGGGGCCGTCCAGACGCTCACCTCTCGGTGTCGCGGTCGACGTCGGCACGCACCTCGTCGCGGTACCGCTCGAGCAGGTCGCGCCAGACCGGCCCGGGCGATCCGGTGCCGATCCGGCGGGCGTCCACGGTGGTCACCGGGACGAGCTCGCAGACGGTGCCGGTGACGAAGACCTCGTCGGCGTTGTAGACGTCGAACAGGGTCAGCTGCCGCTCGGCCGTCGGGTAGCCGGCCGCCTCGCTGATGCGCAGCACGCTCTCGCGGGTGATGCCGTGCAGGCACGACGTGGCGTACGGGGTGCTGACGGCCCCGTCGGTGACGCAGAAGACGTTCGCGGTGTCGGCCTCGGCGACGTAGCCGAAGGCGTCGAGCATCAGGGTCGCGTCCACGTCGGGCTCGTCGAGGATCTCCAGGCGCGCGAGGATCGAGTTGAGCTGGTTGGCGTGGTGGATGCTCGCGTCGACGAACTGGGGGTGCGGGCGCCGGATGCTCGCGGTGCGCAGCCGCTGCGGGGTCGGCTCGGCCTCGACGGGCTTGCGCTCGGCGATGACCACCAGCGTGCCGACGGGCGGTGCGTTGCGCGGGTCCATGCCCGACGTCGACCGCGACCCGCGCGTCACCATCAGGCGCAGGTGGGTGTCGTCGACGAAGCCGTTGGCGTCGAGGGTGCGGCGGATCGCGTCGACGAACCCGTCGCGGTCGTAGGGCAGCCGGATGCGCAGCGCGTGCGCGGACTGCTCGAGGCGGCGCAGGTGCGCGTCGAGCTTGAGCACCCGCCCGCCGTAGACGCGCAGGCCCTCCCAGATCGCGTCGCCGGACTGGAAGCCGGCGTCGAACACCGACACCCGCGCCTCGTGCTCGGGCACGACGGCGTCGCCCACGAAGATCTTCAACGGCTCGGTCACGAGGGCTCCTCGGCGAGGGGACGGTGGTCGCCCCCATCCTGCCCACCCACGACGACGCCGCCGCCCCGAGGTGTCGGGACGGCGGCGCCGGGAGGTGCGGGACTCAGCGCTTGACGGCCTCGTCACCCTCGGTGGCGGGGGACTGACCGGTGGTCGGGTCCTTCTCGGCCTTGATGTCGGACACCGCAGCCTCGACGCGCTTGCCGAGGTCCTCGTCGACGTGGCGCCAGTACTCGAACGCGCGCTGCAGCACCGGCTCGCTCACGCCGTTGGAGAGGTGACCGGCGATGTTGCCGACGAGGCGCTCGCGGGCGGCCTCGTCCATGGTCTCGCGGACGAGCGTGCCGGCCTGGACCCAGTCGGAGTCCTCGGCGTGCTGCTTGTACGGCGCACGGACCTGCTCGCCGCCAGCGTACCAGCCGGTGTCCTCGGGTCGACCGGTCGCGTGCGGGCCGCCCTTGGTGTTGGGCGCGTAGACCGGCGTCTCGGGGCTGTTCCACGCGTAGCGCATGGACCCGTCCTTGGAGTACGAGCGGACGGGCGCCTTGGGGGCGTTGACCGGCAGCTGCGTGTAGTTGGCGCCGATGCGGTAGCGGTGCGCGTCGGCGTAGCTGAACACGCGACCGAGGAGCATCTTGTCGGGGCTCAGGCCGATGCCGGGCACGAGCGCGGACGGCTCGAACGCGGACTGCTCGATCTGGGCGAAGAAGTTCTCGGGGTTGCGGTTCAGGGTCAGCGTGCCGACCTTGATGCGCGGGTAGTCCGCCTGCGGCCACACCTTGGTGAGGTCGAACGGGTTGAAGCGGTAGTCCTCGGCGTCGGCGACCGGCATGATCTGCACCTCGAACGACCAGGACGGGAAGTCGCCGTCGGAGATCGCGCCGAACAGGTCCTGACGATGGTGGTCGGGCGAGGAACCCGCCAGCTCGTCGGCCTTGTCCTGGGTGAGGAAGTCGATGCCCTGGTCGGTCTTGAAGTGGTACTTGACCCAGAACTGCTCGCCGGCCTCGTTCACCCACTGGTAGGTGTGCGAGCTGAAGCCGTCCATGTGGCGGTACGACTTGGGGATGCCGCGGTCGCCCATCAGCCACGTGACCTGGTGCGCGCTCTCGGGCGACAGCGACCAGAAGTCCCACTGCATGTCGTGGTCGCGCAGGCCGGAGTCGGGCATGCGCTTCTGCGAGCGGATGAAGTCCTGGAACTTCATCGGGTCCTTGACGAAGAAGACCGGGGTGTTGTTGCCGACCATGTCGTAGTTGCCCTGGTCGGTGTAGAACTTCAGCGAGAAGCCGCGGGGGTCGCGCCACGTGTCGGGGCTGCCCTGCTCGCCGGCGACGGTCGAGAAGCGGGCGAGCGCCTCGGTGGTGCGGCCCGGCTGCAGGAAGTCGGCCTTGGTGTACGCCGAGACGTCCTCGGTGACGACGAGCTCGCCGAACGCGCCCGCGCCCTTGGCGTGCACGACCCGCTCCGGGACGCGCTCGCGGTTGAACTGCGCCATCTTCTCGATCAGGTAGTGGTCGTGCAGCAGGATGCCGCCGTCGGTGCCCTGGGTCAGCGAGTGCTCGTCGCTGTCGACCGGGGCCCCGGTGTTGGTGGTGGTGACGTTGTCGTCGATCTGGGTCAAGGCTGCTCCTTCGTCGGGTGGGTCCAGGAATCGGAGTGGGACGTGCGTGACCCCGCGGAGACTGGAACCGTTCCAGACAACCACGGGTGGTGCGGAGTCGCAAGGCAGGAGAGGCTCACTCGCGGTCGGCCACCTTCTGACGTCCGCGGGGCGGCTCGGCGTCGTCGGGGCGACCGTGCGAGCGACGCAGCTCGCGGCCGCGACGGACGTCGTCGGCCCGCTTGGCCTCGGCCTTGTCGATCGCCTTGGTGTCGCGAGCCGGGAGCTGGATCTCCTCCTCGGCGGGGAAGCCCGCCTGCAGCTGACGACCCCGCTCGATCTCGGCGTCGAGCTCGGCACCGAAGAGCAGCGCGAGGTTGGTGATCCAGAGCCACAGCAGGAAGACGACGACGCCCGCGAGGGCGCCGTACGTCTGGTTGTAGCTGGAGAACATCGCGACGTAGACGCCGAACGCGGCGGACGCGAGCGCCCAGACGACGATCGCGAGGACGGCACCGACGCTCAGCCAGCGGAACTTGGGTTGCTTGACGTTGGGGGTGGCCCAGAAGAGCAGGGCCACCATCGTCACCACGACGAGCAGCAGCACCGGCCACTTGGCGATCTGCCAGGTGAGCACCGCGGCGCTGCCGAGACCGATCTGGTCGCCGACGGCCTGCGCCACCGGCCCGGTGAGGGCGAGCAGCAGGAGCGCGACGGCCGCGAGGACGACCAGCACGACCGTGACCAGCAGCATCGCGGGGCGGAGCTTCCAGATCGGACGGCCCTCGCCGATCTCGTAGACGCGGTTGCTCGCCCGGCTGAACGCGCCGACGTAGCCCGACGCCGACCACAGGGCGCCGGCGAGACCGACCACCAGCGCGATCCCGGCGCCGGACGACTGGCTGAGCTCGAGCAGCGTCGGGCGGATGGTGTCGGCGACCGACCCGGCGCCGACGTCGGAGAGCACGCCGAGCCCGGTGTCGATGGCCTGGCGGCTCTGGCCGACCAGCCCGAGCACCGAGAGGAGCGCGATGGTGGCCGGGAAGATCGCGAGCACCGCGTAGTAGGTGAGGGCGGCGGCCAGGTCGGTGCACTGGTCCTCGGAGAACTCGCGCGCGGTCTTGCGCACCACGTACACCCAGGACGGCTTGGTCATCTCGCGCGGGCCGTCGGGCTTGCGGGGGTCCTCGATGTCGGGCGTCGCGCGCTCCTGGCGCTCGGTCGACTGCCGGTCGTCGTCGCGGCGCGACGCCTCCGGCTCGTCGTGGGCCTTGCGACCGGGGAGGAACTTCACCAGCGTCTTCCGCGCAGGACCAGGGTGGCGACCACCATGACGACGACCGCCGCGACGGCCGCGGCGAGGTCGGGCTCGACCCGTCCGGAGTCGTCGGTGACGGCGGCCTTGGCGGCGTCGACCCCGTGCCGCGCGGCGTGCTTGGGGTTCAGCTTGTCGGCGAGGGCGTCGATGGTCTCGCCCATCTCCTCGCGGGTCTGCTCGATGTCGGCCACGACCTCGTCGGCGGTGATCTCGGGGTTGCCGTCCTTGGGGCTGCTCATGACCGGTCTCCCTTGACCTCGGCGACGTCGCGCTTGACGTTCTCGACCGCACGCTCGGGCGTGACCGAGACCTGGCCGACCTGCTTCTTGCCGACCAGGGCGGCCAGGCCCGCGCCGGCGAACAGCACGACGGTGACGATGAGCGCGGCGAGCCACAGGTCGACGAGCAGCGCCAGCGCGATGATCGCCGTGGCGACGAGCGCGCCGACGCCGTACAGCGCCAGGACGCCGGCGGCGCTGAACAGACCGGCACCGAGCCCGGCGTGCCGGACGGTGTCGCGGATCTCGATCTTGGCCAGCTGCATCTCGTCGCGGACGAGCCGGCTGGTCTGCTCGGACAGCTGACCGAGCAGCTGCCCGACCGATGCGTCGGAGGTCGGTGGGGTGGTCATGGACGGCTCCTGGGGATGGGGGGCACGGCGGGAGGCGACGGCCTCACCGTCCCGTGGGTCGAACGTAGAACGGGCCGCCGACGGCCGCACGACGGGACGAAACGGTCGATCAGGGCGTGGGCGTGCCGCCGGTGACGGCGATCGTCGAACCGCTCGCGTACGACGCGTCGTCGGAGGCGAGGTAGACGTAGGCGGACGCGATCTCGCCGGGCTGGCCGACGCGTCCGAGCGGAGCCTGCTCACCGAACTCCGGCAGCGCCTCGGTGGGCTGGCCGCCGGCCACCTGCAGGGGCGTCCAGAACGGGCCGGGCGCGACGACGTTGACGCGCACGCCCTTGGGCGCGAGCTGCTGGGCGAGCGCCTTGCTGAACGTGTTGATCGCGGCCTTGGTGGTCGCGTAGTCGAGCAGTCCCGGCGACGGCGTGTACGCCTGCTGCGACGAGGTGGTGATGATGCTCGCGCCCGGCTGGAGGTGCGGGACGGCGGCCTTGCACAGCCAGAACAGCGCGTGGACGTTGGTGCGCATCGTCGCGTCGAACTGCTCGCTCGACAGGTCGGCGATGTCCTCGACGAACTGCTGCTTGCCGGCCACCGACACCACGACGTCGATGCCGCCGAGCTCGTCGACGGCCTTCTGCACCAGCGCGGTGTTGCCCTCCTCGACCGACAGGTCCCCGGGCACGGTCACGGCCCGGCGGCCCTCCTTCTCGACGAGCGCGACGACCTCACGGGCGTCCGGCTCCTCCTCGGGCAGGTACGACAGGACGACGTCGGCGCCCTCGCGGGCGTACGCGATCGCCACCGCGCGTCCGATGCCGGAGTCGGCGCCGGTGACGATCGCGCGCTTGCCGGCCAGCCGACCGGTGCCGACGTACGACTCCTCGCCGTGGTCGGCGCGCGGCGTCATCTGCGACGCCAGCCCCGGCTCGGGCTGGCTCTGCTCGGGCTGGTCCTGCTCGGGGGTGCGGGGGTCGTTGCTCACGGGGGTCTGCCCTTCGACGTGGGTGCGCCGCCGCGGACGCGGCGGCGGAGCCCCGGCGCAGGTTCAGACCGAGGAGGGGTGGATCAGATGGTGGCGACGGACCCGGAGTCGACGCGGTAGTTCGAGCCGTTGACGAACGAGGCGCGGTCCGAGCACAGGAAGGCCACCACGTTGGCGACCTCCTCGGGCTCGCCGCGACGCTTGAGCTCCATGTAGGGACGCTCCTCGTCCAGGAACGACTCGATGGCCTCGTCGGTGGAGGTGCCGAGCTCGTCGGCCCGCTTCTCCATCATCGCGTCGGTCATCGGGGTGGAGATGAAGGCGGGCGACACGCAGTTCACGAGCAGGCCCTCCTTGGCGTAGCTGCGCGACAGGC
Source organism: Solicola agrisoli (assembly GCF_049059935.1). Classification (NCBI taxonomy): domain Bacteria; kingdom Bacillati; phylum Actinomycetota; class Actinomycetes; order Propionibacteriales; family Nocardioidaceae; genus Solicola; species Solicola agrisoli. Next base: position 84,745 of record NZ_JBMGQR010000011.1, read on the forward strand.
CCTTGCCCAGCGCGAGCACGCCCGCCTTGGCGGCGCAGTAGGGGAGCTCGTCGTCGTACGGCTGCAGGGCGTCCTCGGACGTCATCAGCACGATGCGTCCCCACCCGCCTCGACGCAGCGCCGGCAGGAACGCCTGCAGCAGGCGGACCGGGCCCATCAGGTCGATGTCGACCGTGGTCGCCCAGCCCTCCTCGTCGATCTCGTGGAACAGGCCCTGCGCGCCGGTCACGCCGGAGGACTGCACCAGGATGTCGATGTCGCCGACCGCGTCGGCCACCCGGGTCTGGAGCGCCTGCACCGACTCGGTGCTGGTGACGTCCGCGGCGAAGGCGAAGAGCCTGCCCTCGGGCGCCTCGAGCTTCGCGGCGGACGCGTCGAGCGACTCCTGGTCGACGTCGCTGAGGACGACGGTCGCGCCCTCCTCGAGCAGCAGGCGCGCGGTGTGCCAGCCGATGCCGGAGTCGCCACCGGTGATCAGGGCTGTGCGGTCCGAGATGCCGAGGTCCATGCGGGTGCTCCACTCAGGTAGGTCAGCGCCGTCGCGAGTCGCACGCGCAGGCGCTGGAGGTAGGGGACGACCCCCGAGGGTCGCGGGCGGGCCATCAGACCGCGATCTCCTCGCGGGCCAGGTCCTCACGCTCGCGGGTGGTCAGGCCACCCCAGACACCGAAGGGCTCGCGCACCTGCAGAGCGTGCTCCAGGCACTCTCGCACCACGGGGCAGCGGGCGCAGAACGCCTTGGCGGCGGACTCGCGGGCGGCGCGGCGGGGGCCGCGCTCGAACTCGGGCGAGAAGAAGGTCTCGGGCTCGGCGTCGTTGCACGCGCCCTCGAACTGCCAGTCGTAGGTCTCGTGGATCGGCATGGGGAGGCGGGACAGATTGGCCATGGGGGGCTCCTTCGCAGCTGCTCCGCTCGAGGCCTCGGGGTCGAAGCCGTGCGAAGAACTTGTTCAAAACCTAGTCACAACTGCGTCACGCATCAACCCGAGTGCGTAGGTTCGGTCCGAACGGCGTCCGTCGTCCCGGTGGCCTAGCGTCGTGGGGGTGACCCAGACCCTGAGCAAGACCATGTCGGCCGCGACGGCCGCCTACGCCGCGTTCGCGCTGGCCAAGCCCCGGCACCTCGGTGCCGCGATCACCGACGACGCCCGTGGCCAGGAGCGCTACGACCTCGTCGCCACCACGTTCGGCTTCCGCGACCTCGCCGTCTCGATCGCCGCGCTGCGCGGCACCCCGTCGGTGACGCAGGCCGCGATGCTCGTGCGCATCGGCCTCGACCTCAGCGACGGCGCCATGCTGGCCGCGTCCGCCCCCACGTCGAAGGCCCGCCAGAAGATCCTCGCCGTCACCGGCACGTGGGCCGCCCTGAACACCGCCGCACTGCTGGTCGACCGGCGTCGCGCCGGCCGGCGCTGAGAGGAGCACCCCATGAAGGCTTCAGAGATCACCTGGAACGACGAGGCGCACGCCAAGATCCTCGACGACGCCGACCGCGTGCTGCGCGAGGCCGTCGTCGAGCTCGCCGGCAGCATGCAGGGCGAGCCGTGGGAGCAGGTGTACGAGGAGATCAACGCCCGCATGAAGGGCCGCTTCATCGACTACCAGCCGGGGCCCGACGTGCGCAGGTACGCCGAGGCCGTCGCGGACGGCGACGTCCAGACCGATGCCTGAGGGCGGTCTCGACGCCGCTGCGCTCGGCACGGCCGTCGGCTCGGGCGTCCCGCTGCTGATCGCCGCCCTCGACGGCGGGCTCGCCGACGACGGCGACCTCGCCCGGCTCACCGCGACCCTGCTGGCCGAGCTGCCGTCGCAGGAGGCGCTGATGGGCACCGTGCTCACCGCCGCCACGGTGCTGTCACGGCTGTGCGACGAGGTGGGCCTCGACGTCGACGAGGTGCTCCCCCGCGTCGCGCAGGCCATCTCCTCGGGCCTGGAGGAGTCGGGCGAGGGGTCGTCGGGCCCGGCCTGAGGCCCTAGGCCCCGTCCCGCTCGGCGGCGAGGTCGTCGTTCGTCCGGCCGGTCAGCACCGACCCGGGCTCGGTCGAGACCGGGTCGCGACGACGGTCCGCTCCGTCGTCGTCGACCTTGACCAGCAGCCAGTTGCGCTCCTGACCGCCCATCCGGGTGTGCGTCAGGGCCCAGGCACCGCCTCGCCGTCGCGGCGGGTCTCGTCGCGGTAGGTGCCGATGTCCCAGACGACCACCGTCCCGGCACCGGGGCCGGGACCGAGCACGCCCTCGAAGTCGAGGTAGGACAGCTCGTGGTCGTCCACCCGCACCGCCAGCCGCTTGTCGCGCGGATCGGTCGAGGGCCCCTTGGGCACGGCCCACGACGCGAGCACGTCGCCCACCTGCAGACGCAGGTCGTCGTGCAGCGTGGACGCCTGGTGCTTGTGGACCACGAACACGGGCGCGTCGTCGGCGGGCTCGGCCATGGTGCGACCGTACGTCGGCCTCCGGTGCCCGGCGTGGTGGAATGCGAGGCTGGGACGGTCGGCGCGGTGCCGACCACGGGGAGGGGAGCACCATGGCTGAGTCGGACCACTGGATCGTCACCCGCCTGGCGCTCGAGCTCGGACGCGAGGTCGTCGACGCGCCCGGCGTGCAGGAGGCGCTGCAGCGCATCGTCGACGGCGCACCCGCCGTCGCCGGCTTCGACGCGTGCAGCGTGACGCTCGTCGACCGCACCCGCTACCGCACGGCGGTCAGCTCGGACCCGGCCGTCACCCGCGCCGACGAGCTGCAGTACGAGCTCGACGAGGGCCCGTGCGTCGACGCCGCCCAGGACCAGGAGCACTACACGGTTCGCGACGTCGCCCGCGACTCGCGCTGGCCACGGTGGGGACCGCAGGCCGCGCAGCTCGGGATCGGCAGCGTGGTCGCCGTCCGGGTGCCGGTCGACAAGCAGGTCGTCGGCGCGATCAACCTGTACTGCCGCGACCCGCGTGACTTCGACGTCGACGACCTCGCCACCGGGTACCTGGTGGCCGGCCAGGTGGGCCTCGCGCTCGCGTCCGCGCTGCGGATCGAGCACCTGCGGACCGCCGTGGAGTCCCGCACCGTCATCGGCCAGGCGCAGGGCATCGTCATGCAGCGCTACGGCCTCGACGCCGAGACCGCGTGGCGCTCGATGACGCGGGTCTCGCAGCACCGCAACGTCAAGGTGCGCGAGGTCGCCGACCTGATCGTCCGCGACCGCGAGCTGCCGGGGCTGGCCGAGACCGCGGACTAGCGGACGAAGCCGGCCTCCGGACCGTCGTCGAGGGCGGAGGCGATGCGGCGGAGGAACTCGTCGTCCATCGCCGGGAGGGCCTCGCGGGCGTACCAGCCGACGTCGCTCGACTCGTCGTCGGCGACGTGGGCGGTGCCCGAGACGTAGCGGCACGCGAACGTCAGGTCGAGGTAGGTGGCGCGGTCGCCGTTGTCGTAGACCACCGGTCCGGTGACGGCCGTCGACGCGAGCCGCTCGACGACGACCTCGACGCCCGTCTCCTCGGCCACCTCGCGGCGGGCGGCGACGGCCGGCTCCTCGCCGGGATCGACGATGCCGGTGACGGGGGTCCAGCGTCCGTCGTCGGCGCGGCGCACGAGCAGCAGGCGGCCGTCGTCGTCCGTGACGACCGCGGTGACGCCGGGCAGCCAGAGCGGGTCGTGGCCGATCTTCTCGCGCAGCGCGGCGATGAAGTCCGGGATGGGCACGCGGGCTCCTCGTGGTGGGCGGACGACCATCGTCGCGCACGCCCCGTCCACGGCAGAAGACCGGTGTTGCGCCGGAGCTCGTGGCCCCGGCACGACACCGGTCTCCTGGTGGAGGTGCGGCCGTCTGCGTGAGTCGGACTCGCAGTGCGAGCGTAGGACGAATCGGACGGCCCCGCACGACGAAGGCCAGTGGGTCAGGGGGTCCTGAGGTCCAGGCCGAGCCTGTCGGCGAGCTCGTCGGCGGTGGTGCCGTGGGTGTCGACGGCGGTGACGGTGCCGTCGGTCAGGTGAAAGGTGGCGTGGTCGGTGTAGACGCGGTCGACGCAGCCCAGGCCGGTGACGGGGTAGGTCAGGTCGGGCACGAGCTT